>JAJFMS010000783.1 GCA_020696885.1 Armatimonadota bacterium
GCACCGCGTCGGACCCGGTTCCGGCTCCGGGGCGGGCACGCAGCCTCCACGCACAGTCCGGCCGCGCCCGGGCGGGATCCGTGAGCGACTATTGCTAGCGAGGCTCCGCCTCAGACCGACGAGGCGTGCCGCTCATCCTCTGTAGTCACTGAAATCGTGGGTCCCCCCTGGCCCTAGCCGGCTGCCCCCACCCTCCCGCGAGGTGGGCCGGCGCTTCGCCCTTTCACGTCCCGGCAAAAGACGCCGGGACTAACGGGCGGCTCGGCGTGAAGACTCGAGGGGCTGGTTCCCGCGTCCTGAAGTCCGGTGGAACTCCCAGCGGCGGTTCACGGGTGGGGGCAACCGCCGTCGAGCCACCCCCCCGTCTGGGGGGCTCACAAGGGCGCCGCCCCGGCGCCGGAGGTTACCTTCCCCCCAGCGTGCGAAACCTGACTCATTTGTAACGACTTAGCTCCCCCAGAGACCTCTAGCGTGCCGGTCGCCGGGATCGGACGGGCCACAAGAGCCCTGGCTACGGTCTTCTAACCACCCCCCGAGCTACACTGGCTGGCGCGTTGGGCGCACGACGGTTCCCTATCCTCTCGATCCCGTAATCCTGTCAAAAACTCCCCGGCGGGGGCTGGACCAGGAACTCCACCGTGTGTGTGCGATGGAAGCCGAAGGTCAGGTCCACCGGCCGGTCGGCAGAATCCCAGGGCAGGCGAAACGAGTAGCTGTCCCGGTCCGGTACAAGCGTCTCGGGGGAAGGGTGTAGGAGGAGCTTCAGCGCCCGGCCCGGCGGGTCGAACGCTTTGAGCAGGGCGAGCGAGTAGCGGGCATCACTCACGTCCGCGGTGACCTCCACCGTGCGCGAGATCACGGAGCCGCGGTCGTTGCTGGTGAGTTTCGGGGCTCCCAGCGAGACGGAGCCCCACCGGGCGACCCGGCGCGGCGCGGCGTCGGGTCCGCTTCCGGCTCCGGGGCGGGCGCGCACCTGCCAGACGTGGTCCGGCCGCGCTCGGGTGGGGTCGGCGCGCACGAACCGCACGCGCACCTTCCAGGCTTCGCGGCGACAGAGCGCCGGTAGTTTTGCAAAGCGGGCTCCCTGCGCGGACTGGTGCCAGGGCAACTCGACCGTGTTGCCGGTGGCGTCCGTCACCGTCACGTGGTCGGGGCGCCAGTTGGTGGTGGGCTTCCCGTCTTCCAGGTAGCGGAAGGTCGCTTCGGCGGTCCCCGGCTGCTCGTTGGGGAAAGAAATCCCGGTCATGGTGAAGGCGACGTTGCCGTCCCGCGCGGTCACGGGACACGGCTGTCCCTTCCAGTCCGGGAACGGGCCTGCCGTGGGGACTGCCACGTCGAAGCTCGCGGCGCGCTGCAGGTCGGAGCCGCGCACCACGGCGTAGCGGAAGCGCCCGGTCCGGCGGGGGTAGCAGCGCAGGCTCACCGCGCTGACGTTGCGATCGTAATCCGGGGGGAGCGCGCTGTCGGACAGGAGCAGGTCCGGGATGGGCGGCGGCTTGATGCCGAGGCTGTCATCGCACGGGAAGGGGCAGCCGTGCTCGTCGATGGCGAAGGCGGTCCACTGATGGAGCCCGGAGGACGGGTTGGCGTCTTTCGGCTCCTGCCAGTGGAACCAGAGCAGCGGCTCGGCCACCGCCGTGCGGCGGAAGTTCGTATGGCCGTCACCCGCCGGCGGGATCTGGTGCGACCGGCCGATCGCCTCCCACGCTCGCTGCCAGAGCTTCCCCTCGGCGTGGTAGTGCTCGTGGCCGAAGGTGGTTTCGAGCAGCTCCAGTTGGGTGCCGTCCGGGAGGCGACGGGCCTGGACGGGCGGCTCCTGAAACAACAGCGCCACCAGGAGCGCGATGACGCAGCCGGCGGCGGTCCAGGTACCTACGAGCAGCTTTCGGGAGGTGCGGGACATGCTGCTTCGGGATTTCGGTGGGGTTCTGGGCAACTCCTCCGGGTGCGTTGCTTCCTAACGGATCTCTGCGGTTGGTACCGCGCGGGACGCTTGGGCAGAACCGCATTCACGCTTGACCCAGATTTCCGCTCCCGAACGAACGCATCCCCGGCGCCGGGGCGGCGCCCCTTGTGAGTCCCCCAGAGGGGGGGACTGGCTCGACGGCGGTTGTCCCCACCCGTCCATCGCCGCCTGAACACGAACCGACCTCCCAAACGCGAGTGGCAGCCCTTGAACACGCGCGCCGCAGCCGCCCGTTAGTCCCGGCGTCTTTTGCCGGGACGTGAAAGGGCGAGCGAAGGCCCCTACGCGGGAGGGTGGGGACAGCCGACTAGGGCCGGGGGGGACCCACGGTTACGGTGAACACAAAGGAAGAATCACACGCCTCGCCGATCTGAGATCCAACCCTTCTAACGCAGGATCCGCACCAGTCCTAACGAGCCCGTCCACGCCGAGATGCAGACGGCCTTCTCAATCCTGTAGATCCTGTAATCCTGTCAAAATCAACCCCGACCGCCCCCAAGCGCCCGCCGCTGCCTCCCTATCCTCCCAATCCCGTAATCCTGTCAAAAACCCCCCGGCGTCCCCAAGCTGCAGAGTGCTAACATTCCGGTAATGGAAGGCACCCAACTCCTCAACCAGGCGCTGGAGACATTCGCGCGGGGCTACGCCTATACGCGCAGCTTCACCCACCCGTACCTGGCGGAGCAGGTGGGGCCGGTGTGGGTGACGCGGGACGGGCCGCGGAAGAATGACGACTACCGCACCGAGGAGTGGATCGCCTACGGGGTGCCGCCGGCGGAGGTGGACCGCATCGCGCGGGAGCACACGCGGGGCCGGTACGCGATCTGCGCGATCCGGGCGTACGACGACCCGATGGCGCCACTGCGCGAGGGCTACAAGGAGTTGGGCTACCGGCTCAACACCACGGAGCCGCTGATGGTCCACCCCCTGGCGGAGATCCCGGAGTTCGCGGCGCCCGCGGAGATCCAGCGCGTCACCACCCGGGAGCTGGCGGACCGCCTGGCGAAGGCGGCGCGCTCCCGGCAGATCCTGCCCCGGCACCTGAACGGCGCCGATCCCCTGCTCCGGCAATACGTGGCGCTGGTGGAGGGCGAGCCGGTGGGCTGGGTCCGCAGCATCGTGGTGGACGACGCCACCTGGTGCTCCAACATGTTCGTGAAGCCGGAGCACCGCCGCCGCGGCATCGCCAAGGCCATGCTCGGCCGGATGCTCCGGGACGACCGCGACGCCGGCGCCCGCCGGGCCGTGCTCCTCGCCAGCCACGCGGGGGCGCTGCTCTACCCGGTGGTGGGCTACGCGCAGATCGGCACGCTAATGCTGTTTACGCCGTTGCGGTAGAGGGGTTCGGGGAGGTTTGACAGGATGACGGGATTGGTAGGGAT
>JAJFMS010000784.1 GCA_020696885.1 Armatimonadota bacterium
TGTTGATCTACGCGCTGGGGATTGCGAGCCAGTTTCGCCCGTGAGCTGCCGGAAACGATGGATCAAGAACCTACTCTCGGATCACTAGTGCTCTTGACGGGGCACGTCTGGGTCGCCGCGCTGTGTATCTGGTCGTTCTTCCGGGAGCGGCGGGAGACCGGCGGGAAGGCCCAGGCCTGGTTGTGGCTGGTGCTGGCCGTCCCGGTGATGCTGCTGGCCGTGCACCATAGCACCGGCCTCGGGGCCGCGGTCACCGATCTGTTCCGCCAGGAAGCACGCGAGGAAGGCTGGTACGGCGCACGCCGGAGCTTTCAGCGCCAGCTCATCCGCCTGATCGTCCCACTGGGCTTCGGGGCGCTGGCGCTTCTGGTCTGGCTCCTGCGGAAGAGCTGGCGGCGCTACCTACCGGCGGCCCTGGCCCTCGTGGTGCTCTCGGGCTTCGGGGCGGTCCAGTTGATCTCCCTGCATGACGTGGATGCCCGCATGCACGCCCACTGGCTGGGCGCGCGGTTGGATACGTGGCTCAATACCATCGGCCTGCTCCTCGCGGCGGGCGCTCTGTGCTGGTCGTATGCGGAAGGGCTGCAGCAGCGGGCTCGACCCGTGGCGCGGCCCCGCCCCATCCGGCGGGCGTGAGCCTCAACCTCGCCGGGCAAGCCGGAGCAGGAGGCTCACTCCGCGCCGGGCGCGCCGGAAGAGGGCGACGCGGGCGCGGTGCGCCAGGGGCGGCTTCCGAGACTCTCGCACCACCCCCACGATCTCTGCCCGGGTGACCGGGGGATCGGCGGCCGGGTTGGCATCACCCCGGCAGAGGTAGAGCGTCTCCCCGGCGGCATCGCGGTCGATGCGGACGAGCCGGTGGATGACGAGCCGGCCCTCTTGCAGCGCGGCGACCACTTCCCCCACGGCCGGCTCGGTGGCTCCGCACGCCAGGCGTAAACGGGAGCCGGGCGGCAGCGTGGGGAGCATGCTCCCGCCTTGCAGCGTGAGCCAGACCTCTCGCTGCCCCCGCTGCCAGAGGCCGCAGAGGGCAGCGAGCCGCTCCGGGTCCCGCGTGATGTGCGGCACTTCGAAGCTCAAACCGTCTCCAGGTGCCGCAGCAGCAGCGCGGCGCTCTGGTGCGGCGGCCCCACCCGGAGCCGGCTGCACGGGTAACGATGCGCCAGCCCGGACGCCACCGCCAGTCGCTCGGCAAGGTGGGGGGAGCCGTAGGCTATCTGGCGATACAACAGCCGGGTCGCCTCGCCGCCGGAGATCGCGCTCAGCTCCGCCTGCTCGGCAAAGCCGTCCAGGAAGATCAGGTGTACCGCGCTCTCGGGGCAGCGTCCGGCCGGCAGCGCCTGGCGGACCACGTACTTCGGGTCGCCCGGCTTGAGCGTATGCCACGAACCGGTTTCCGGCGCCGCGCCCAGGGCGTCGATCCCGCCGGGCCGCAGGCAGAGGTCGCGGGGCAGCGGGTAGAGCTGGTATCCGGGCAGGGCGAAGAACGCGCCGTCATCCCCGAAGTACTCCGCGCCGGCGGTTTGCAGCGCCAGCGCCAGGGTGCTCTTCCCGGTGCCGCTGGAGCCCACGAGTGCCAGCACCTGACCCCGCTGCGCGGAGACGGCCGCGTGGAGGTAACAGTGGGACCGCGCCCGCAGCAGCAGCCACTGCCAGGCCACGGAGACATAGAGGGGCCAGTGGCGGGCGGACAAGACACGAGTGGCCTGCGGCACCAACTCCAGCGTTGGCTCGGTCCCCAGCAGCGTATCGGCCAGGAGCCGGCGGCTTGGATGCGGCACCCCCACGAACCGCTTCCACTCCGGGCCCGCGGACAGATCCGCGAAGTCGTAGCTGCCGTCCGCATCGGAGATCCGGAGCTCCGGCAGCTCCGGATCGCGGAGGTCGAGCCGGATCTCGCACTCCGTGGCCCGGAGCCCGGGGGTCCGGTACGGGCCGAACCAGCGCGCCAGCGCCTCTTCGCCAGCCGGGCTATCCGACGTGAGGCGACAGCTCCAGTCCGCCAGGCCGATCTGGAGCCCGGAGCCGCAGGATGGCGGCGCGGGAACCACGCACGGAGAGCCGGTCATTCTTCCAGCAGCCCGCGCTGCTGAAACTCCCGGAGCGACTCGCGGATGTCGTCCCCCAGCTCCACCTGCTCGGGGATGCTGAACGTGCTGCGAAGCCGGGCGGCGCACTCCGCCAGGGTCAGCACCCCGTCGCAGGACTCCCAGATCAGGGCCGCGCTGGGGTTCAGGAAATGCACCTGTCCGGCCGCAGGATCGTGGACCAGCAGGTCCGACTGTACCGTCTGGAAGGGGAGCTGCTTGCGGCGAGGCAGCGCCGCGCTGGAGGGATGAGGGGCGAGCGTGGCAGACACGGCTGGGCTCCGGTAGATCAGGAAGGCCAGGGTTCCCCTGGCGCGTGATGCGGGGCTCTCGGAGCACCGGCTTCTTCGATCGCCGAAGATGCCGGTGCTCGCTATTACTCGCGCGAGCCCGCTGGTGAGTGGCGTAACCCCAGGCTACGGAGGCGAGCCGGGCAGCGATGCGCCGTGCGCCTCGATCGAAGCGCTCAGCTCGGCTTCCGTCCAGGACGCCACGCTGGGCTTCTCATAAGGCCGCGGGGTGGTCTGCTTCTTGTCCATATCTGTCACCTCCCTTCGTGTAGATTGCAAGAACTGCGCCGCCTCTGGACCTACAGATCCGGTGACGGCTCCACGTCAGGATGGATCGCGAACGGCGACGTAGACGGGGTCTCGCCGCAAGCGTTCCGGAAGGAGCCCCGGGCGAAGAACGTGGTCAGGGACAGACCCGGAGCCTGCCGGAACTGGAAGGTCGCCTGGACCATCCAACCCGCGGTGACCACTCCCGGAGCGCCGCTGGAGGGTCCCGCACCCGGGGCCCACGGCACGGTGGTCAGCGCAGGGAAGACCGTCCCATCGTACACGGAGGCTACCCCCGGTTCGATGTGCGTCTGGAGCGGCACGCCGGTGATCCCCGCGTTCCCGCCCAGGTCCAGCCAGAGGGTGTAGTCGTAGGCGGAGCCGCGCGGCGTGTAGTCCGGTCCCACCCGGTCGAACGGATGGCTGAACAGGATCCGGATGAAGTACGGCTGGCTGTTCCGGCTGGGATTGGCCTGCGGGGTGGCCGTGAACTGTGTCCCCTCCTGCACGTACACGGAGTTCCGGAAGGAAGTGGTATTCGGATTGCCGGGATCCCAGCCGTTCGCAGGCACCAGCGGCGAGTTCATCATCAGCCACACCGGCCGGTTGGCGTCGAACAGCCCCAACTCCGGATACCCGGGGATGTAGCCGAAGTAGCGGAACGACCGCGTGAAACCGGCGCTGTTGAAGCTGCCGTC
>JAJFMS010000785.1 GCA_020696885.1 Armatimonadota bacterium
GTAACGGTTGCGGTTTTCCGATCATCCAACCCACCAGATCCGGTCTTTAGGGTGCGCTCCAAGATCCGGGCAACTGGCGAAGACGGCGTCAAGCATGCCGAGGGCTCATAATGCGTGCTGCGTAATGCGTAAGGGAATCGCCTTCGAACGCGGGCCTTTACGCAGCACGCATTACGGATTACGCACCCTTTCGGTCGGTGCGACGTAGTCTCTGGTGTGTGTCCGAATCAAAGGTCGTACTTGGGTCCTTCGTCTTCCCTTGTGTCTTCGTGCCTTTGTGGTGAACTAACAATGAGACCAATCATCGCCGGCCATCGGGGCGCCGCGGGGCTGGCGCCGGAGAATACGCTCCCTGCCTTCCGGCGGGCCGTGGAGCTGGGTGTGCGGATGGTGGAGCTGGACGTGCGCCTGACCCGAGACGGGGTGGCGGTCTGCTTCCACGATGACCGGTTGGAGCGGGTTACGGACGGCACTGGCTTGCTCCGGGAGTGGGACTGGGAGCCACTGGCCGGCGTGGAGGTGATGCCCGGAGCCTACCGCCGCGCGTTCCCCCATACGCGCATCCCGCGATTCTCCGAAGTCCTGGCGGCTCTACCCGCGGATTGTCGCGTGTTGGTAGAGCTGAAGCCGGATCCGGAGCAGGGCGATGCGCTGGTCGACCGTGCCCTGGAGGCCATCGCCGCGGCTGAAGCCGACGAGCGATGTCGGGTGATCTCCTTCGCCCCGGAACTGCTCCGGCTCACCCGGCGCAAGCAGCCGGACCTGGCGGTGGGCGTGCTGGCCACCACCCGCGAAGGCCATCGCCTGCAGCCGCTGGCCCGGGAGCTCCGCGCCGAGGCGGTCCACGCGCCGCATGCATTGGTCCGCGCGGAGTTTGTGGCGCAGGTGCAAGAAGGAGGTTTCCTCCTGAACGCCTGGACGGTAAACACTGCTGAAGAAATCTGCCGTCTGGCGGCTCTGGGCGTGGACGAGATCACGACCGACTTCCCGGACCTCGGGCTTACGGTGACGGCCTCCTGGCCGCAGTCGTAGCCGGCGGCGGGATAGCCTCGCCGCCTGGGACGACACGTCCAAGTGAGCCGCCATGATAGCCGAGAGCCCCCGCCTTCTTTCCCCCGACGAAGTGATCCGGCAGTTGCGGACCACGGCGCCGGCGCCGGGTATGGTCCTGCCGGACTACCGCCGCTACGGCACCTGCAACGTCTCCCAGCTCATCCTCGAGAACTTCGGGCTCTCCAACCGCTGCCCGGACGAGCTGAAGCCGCTGCTGGAGGGGAAGTACAAGCGGGTGGTCCTGCTGATCCTGGATGCCCTGGGTTGGAATCAGATCCAGCGCTGGGTAGACGACCTCCCCTCCCTGCGCCGCATCTACCAGCACTCCCGGGCGGTACCGCTTACGGTGACGTTCCCGTCCACCACCACGGTGGCGCTCACCGCCATCTACACCGGGTTGACGCCTGCCGAGCACACGATCACGGGGCATTACGTCTACATGCGGGAGTTGGGCGCCGTGATGGACGTGCTGCGCTTCTCGCCCTCCGGCGACCCGCGGCGGGAGGTCTACGCCGAGCGCGGTTTCGACGTCCACGAGCTGTTCCCGATGTACACGGTGTTCGAGCCGCTCAAGGAAGCGGGGCTCGAGGGCCACTCCATCACCCGCGGGATTTTCACCAACACGGCCCTGGGCTGGCTGCACCACGTGGGCGCGGAGGTGACCGGCTACCTCACCGGCTCCGATATGTTCGTGCACCTGCGGCAGGCGCTCAAGCGGTCCAAGCGGGATGGACTGATCGCGGTGTACTGGGACGTGGTAGACATGCTCTCCCACGAGTACGGGCCGTTCTCGGATTCCGTGCGCGCCGCGGTGGACCAGGTGTTCTACGCATTCGAGCAAGAAGTGTTGAACCAGCTCACCCGGGAAGAGCGCAAGGAGACCCTCCTGCTCATCACGGCGGACCTCGGGCAGTGCGACGCCCACCCGGAGGAGGCGGTGCTCCTCTGCGAGCAGCCGCAGTTGAGCGACCGCCTGATGCTGCCGCCGACCGGGCAGTCACGCGCCGCCTACGCGTACGCGCACCAGGGCGAGACGGAAGCGCTGCGCGCCGAACTGGAGCGGTTCAGCGACCGGTTCCTGATCCGCAGCCGCCAGGAGGCGCTGGAAGGCGGCCTCTTCGGCCCGCCCGAGCACGCGGACCGGATCAAGCACCGCGTCGGTGATTTTGTCGCCATCGGCAAGGGTGGCTCGCAGCTCCTCGGCAAGGAGATCATGCGCAACCAGCTCTCCATCAAGGGCCGCCACGGCAGCCTTACCGAAGACGAGATGCTGGTGCCGCTGATCGCGATGCCGCTGGACGCCTGGTAGGATCGGACCGCCGGCAGCCTGGCGCGACCGTGGCAACGGGGTACCTTCCGTTGATCCAAACCAGGTACTGGCTCTGCGGGGCGTGTCGCAAGGCGCGAGGACACCGGCGCTCGGCGAGCGTCGGCCACAGAGAACGGGTTCCGCCGATCTCAGGCGATTGTCGTGCTCGGCAGCGGCCGGCTGCGGGCACAGATCCGTCCTTCGCGGCCCGGTCATCCGGTCCCAAAACCCGGTGACCGGGTACGCGCCTCCTGCCCGTTTTTTGCTAGAACTGGGCTGTTGACCGGTTGAGCGGACTTCTGCTACTATACGCGTGCCGTGATCCCCTGTAGCTCAACGGCAGAGCATCTGACTGTTAATCAGAGGGTTAGTGGTTCGAATCCACTCGGGGGAGTAGCTTCTTTACGTCGGCGCCGCTCCGTGCCTGCTAACAGCGTCTGGCACGGTTCCCGCTCACCTCTTGTCGTCCATACAGGAGGTGAAAGTGCGAAAAACAGCGTCTGATCATCCCATTTCCCGACCACCCAGGTCTGCCGGGAATCCCCTTCCGTGCCCTCTCCCCCCGCAAGCGCCTGGCGCCTGAGGGGCCCTTGATGGGGAGATCCGCGGCCCCGCTCCCAGGAGCCTGTGAGAGCGCCAGGACACGTCCGTCTTTCCTGACATCCATGCGGTCAGCGGTTCCCCGCGAGGGCATCTGTGACCTACGTCACACCTCGTCGTTTGCGAGGCTACCGGGCGGCGGAAGGGTAATAGGATCGGTCATCAGCGCCGATCGACCCACCCTGGAGGTGATCGAGCCTGTGCCATTCCGATTCCGTACTATCCGATGGAAGCTGATCGTCAGCAGCTTGTTTGCCATTGGCATCCCGCTCATGGTGTTCGCCTACGCCATGGCCTCCTTGCTCTGGTACTTCTACCGGGACAACCTGGAGAAGAATCTGCGCTCCAATGCGCACCTGGTGGCCGAAGCGTGCACTCCACGATGAGCGTCGGCCGGGGCTGCCGGAGGCGCTAAGGGGCCGGGCCAATTGGACGATCTGGAAGAACCCCAGGTATGGCAACCAGGACACGATGTACGCCAATGTTCCGGTGCTGGAGAACGGCCAGATCATCGGTGCGGTCCGGGTGGCGTACACACTCACGCAGATCCAGCAGAAGATCGCTTACATCCGGGGGGTGCTGTTCACGAGCGTGGGGGTGTACGCCGCGTTGATCATTGTCCTGACGGTCTGGCTGGCGGGAAGTATCGCCGCGCCGGTGGAGGCGCTTACCCGAGATGCCCAGCGACTTGGCCGGGGAGACCTGTCTCACCGGATTCATGTTAAGGGCACGGAAGAGATCAACCAACTGGCGCAGACGCTCAACCAGATGACGGAGCAGCTTCGGCATCTGGAGGGGATGCGACGTCAGTATGTATCGAATGTGTCCCATGAGCTGCGGACGCCCCTGGCCTCGATCCGTGGTATGGCGGAGACGCTCCTGGTGCACGGGGAGAGCGATCCGGAACTGCGCCAGCGTTACCTGCCGCGCATCGTGTCCCAGACGGACCGTCTGGCGCGCCTCGCCACCCAGTTTCTCGACCTCGCCCTGATCGAGAGCGGGAGTGTGCTCAAGTTTCTAACCAGCGTGTCGCTGCCGTCCGTTTTCGCGGAGGTAGCTTCCACGAGCGGAGAGCGGGCGGAGTCTGAAGGAGTCCGGCTGCGAATCGACGTTCCCGACGACCTGCCGCCAATCGTAGCGGACCGGGATCGCCTGGTTCAGGTCTTCATCAACCTGGTCGACAATGCGATCCGGTATACCCCGCCGGGAGGCGAGGTGGCGATCCGTTCCCGGCTCGATGGCGACCAGATCTGCGCTACGGTCAGCGACACCGGCAGCGGCATCCCACCCGAGCATCT
>JAJFMS010000022.1 GCA_020696885.1 Armatimonadota bacterium
CGCCGGCCAGGAGGATCGCGTCGAACTCCTGGCGGAGCTGGTCCGCGGTGACGTCGTTCCCCACGTCCACGCCGGCCTTGAAGACCACGCCTTCCGCTTCCATCTGGGTGATGCGGCGGTCCAGGTGCCGCTTCTCCATCTTGAACTCGGGGATGCCGTAGCGCAGGAGGCCGCCGATCGCGTCCGCGCGCTCGAACACCGTCACCTCGTGGCCCACGCGGCGGAGCTGCTGCGCGGCGGCGAGGCCGGCGGGGCCGGAGCCGATCACGGCCACCTTCTTGCCGGTGAGCTTCTCGGCGGCGGGCGGCTGCGGCTGCACCCAGTCCTTCTCCCAGGCGTAGTCAATGATGCTGACTTCCACCTGCTTGATGGCCACCGGGTCCGCATTGATGCCGAGGACGCAGGCGCTCTCACAGGGGGCGGGGCACAGCCGGCCGGTGAACTCCGGGAAGTTATTGGTGACGTGCAGGCGATCGATGGCGTCCCGCCACTTGTCGCGGTAGACCAGGTCGTTCCAGTCCGGGATCAGGTTGCCCAGCGGGCAGCCCTGGTGACAGAACGGGATCCCGCAGTCCATGCACCGCGCGCCCTGCTGCTGCACCTTCACGAACGGGAAGAGATCATAAACCTCGTTCCAGTCCTTGATCCGCTCCGGCGCCGGCCGCTTCGGGTGGTCTTCGCGCTTGATTTCTAGAAATCCGGTCGGCTTACCCATTGACATCCTCACTCTGCGCTATTCGCCGGGAATCATCGCTGATGCCCGCTTCTTTCAAGCGCCTCTCCAACTCTTCAATCGTTTCGCCTCTGCCGGGAAGTAGACCGTGGCCGGGTTGCCGGCTGGCATATCGAGCGGATGGTCGAACCGAACGACCGTTCCGTCAGATCGCCCTCTCATCCACCGCATCCCAACCCCCGCACAACTGATAATCCACCTGTGCTAAACGGAGGCTCCCAATAGCAAGCGGCAAGAAATGGGATGTGGAGCTAAAGGACGGCTGTGGGCACGCCGTGCCCCTACCAATGCTCCACTACTCCAACACCCCGCGCCGAGAGTACACCGATCCTGCATGTTTGCGCGCAGGATCGGTGAGTAACTACTGCGCTCCGGCCAGGGTGCCGCCGCCAATCGCTTCCAGGTCGCGCTTCTTCTGTTCCAGCAGCACGCGCTTGTAGTCTACCGGCATCACCTTGCGGAAGCTGGCCGCGGTGGCTTCCCAGTTGTCCAGCAGGCGCTGGGCCACGGTGCTGCCGGTGTAGTACACGTGCTGCTGCAGGAGGTCGCGCACCAGCGCCTGGTCCTCGGGATCGTCGAACGGGTCCACTTCCACCATCTCGGTGTTGAGCCGGGTGTGGAAGTCGCCGGCCTCGTCCAGCACGAAGGCCATCCCGCCGCTCATCCCGGCGCCGAAGTTGCGGCCGGTGCGACCGATCGCCACCACGATGCCGCCGGTCATGTACTCGCAGCAGTGGTCGCCGGTGCCTTCCACCACGGTGTGGACGCCGGAGTTGCGCACCGCAAACCGTTCGCCGGCCTTGCCGCGGATGAACGCCTTACCGGCCGTGCCGCCGTAGAGCGCTACGTTTCCGATGAGCACGTTCTCTTCCGGCACGAACGTGGCCACCCGCGGCGGGTAGACCACGATCTTCCCGCCGGAGAGGCCCTTACCCACGTAGTCGTTGGAGTCGCCTTCGAGGGTGAGCGTCATCCCGTGCGGGATGAACCCCCCGAAGCTCTGACCACCGGAGCCGCTGAACTTGATCCGGATTGTGTCTTCCGGCAGTCCGTCCCGCCCGTACTTCCGGGTGACCTCGCTGCCGAGGATCGTACCGACGGTGCGGTTGACGTTCCGGATCGGCCGCTCCAGCTCCGCGTTCGGGAGGTCGGCGGCGTCGCGGGCGCTCTCGATCCGCGTCTCGCCGTTCCAGTCCTGAACCGCGGGGCACCAGTTCACCTGGTAGGGCGCGTCCAGCACGGCGCGGATCTGCGGGTCGCGCAGCAGCTCCTGGTCCAGGGCGTTGTCGATCCCGTGGTCCTGCGTCTGGGTCTGGCGCACGGCCACGTCCGGGCCGACGTCCGGCCGGTAGAAGATCTTGCTGAAGTCCAGGCCCTTCGCCTTGTAGTGCTCGATCGCCTGCTTCATCTCCAGGAGGTCGCTGCGGCCGACCATCTCGTCGAGGTTGCGGAAGCCGAGCTGGGCCATGATCTCGCGGAGCTCTTCGGCGATGAACATGAAGAAGTTCACCACGTGGTCCGCCTGGCCGGAGAACCGCTCGCGCAGCGCCGGGTTCTGCGTGGCCACGCCCACCGGACAGGTGTCCAGGTGGCACACGCGCATCATGATGCAGCCCATCACCACCAGCGGCGCGGTGGCGAAGCCGAACTCTTCCGCCCCCAGCAGCGCGGCGATTGCCACGTCGCGGCCGGTCTTGAGCTGGCCGTCCGTCTGCACCCGGATCCGGTCGCGGAGCTTGTTGAGCACCAGGGTCTGCTGCGTCTCCGCCAGGCCCAGCTCCCACGGGATGCCTGCGTGCTTGATGGAGGTGAGTGGGCTGGCGCCGGTGCCGCCGTCGTGGCCGGAGATGAGCACCACGTCCGCGTGCGCCTTGGAGACGCCCGCCGCCACGGTGCCGACCCCCACTTCCGAGACCAGCTTCACGCAGATGCGGGACCGCGGGTTGCTGTTCTTCAGGTCGTAGATGAGCTGCGCCAGGTCTTCGATCGAGTAGATGTCGTGGTGCGGCGGCGGGGAGATGAGGCCCACGCCCGGCGTGGTGCCGCGGACCTTGGCCACCCATGGGTAGACCTTGTGGCCCGGAAGCTCGCCGCCTTCGCCGGGCTTCGCGCCCTGCGCCATCTTGATCTGGAGCTCGTCCGCGCTCACGCAGTAGGGGCTGGTGACGCCGAACCGGCCGGAAGCCACCTGCTTGATGCGGCTGCGGCGGCTATCGCCGTTCTCTTCCGGGAACCAGCGCCCCGGGTCTTCGCCGCCCTCGCCGGTGTTGCTCCAGCCGCCGATGCGGTTCATGGCGATCGCCAGCGTCTCGTGAGCCTCGGCGCTGATGGAGCCGTACGACATCGCCCCGGTGGCGAACCGCTTCACGATGCTCTCCGCCGACTCGACCTCGTCGATCGAGATCGGCGTGCGCTCCGCGAACTTGAAGTCCATCAGGCCGCGCAGCGTGCAGAGCCGCTTGCTCTGCTCGTCCACCCGCGCGGTGTAGTCTTTAAAGATGTCGTACCGCTTGCTGCGGGTGGCATGCTGCAGCCGGAAGACCGTCTCCGGGTTGAAGAGGTGGTACTCACCCTCGCGCCGCCACTGGTAGTTGCCGCCCCAGGCGAGCAGGTCCGGACCGGCGTGGCGATCCGGGAAGGCGCGCTTGTGGTGCGCCAGCACCTCGGCGGTAATCTCTCCCAGCCCGATACCGCCGATGCGGGAGGCGGTCTTCGTGAAGTACCGCTCCACGAACGCCTCGTTGAGGCCGATCGCCTCGAAGATCTGGGCGGCGCGGTAGCTCTGCACCGTGGAGATGCCCATCTTGGACATCACCTTGACCACGCCCTTGTAGACCGCCTTGATGTAGTTGGCGACCGCCTTCTTGTGGTCGATCCCTTCCTTCAGGAGGCCCTGGCGGATCATGTCGTCCAGGCTCTCGAACGCCACGTAGGGGTTGATGGCGCCCGCGCCGTAGCCGAGGAGCAGGCAGAAGTGGTGCACCTCGCGGGCGTCGCCGCTCTCCACTACCAGGCCCACCTTGGTCCGCGCGCCGGTGCGCACGAGGTGATGGTGCAGACCGGCCGTGGCCAGCAGGGACGGGATCGGCGCCCACTCCCCATCCACGCCGCGATCCGACAGGATCAGGACGTTGCAGCCGTTGGCGATCGACTGGTTGGCGCGCTCGAACAGCTCGTCCAGCGCCCGCTCCAGGCCGGCGGCGCCCTCTTCCGCCCGGAACAGCGCCGGGAGGATACACGAGGTGAAGCCGCGGGAAGCCTCACCGCCGTCCAGCAGCTTCAGCCGGGCCACCTCATCGTTGTCGATGATGAAGCTCTCCAGCCGGATCTGGCGCGCGGCGTTCGGCTGCGGCTCCAGGAGGTTGCCTTCCGGCCCCAGGTTCGTGAGGACTGAGGTGACGATCTCCTCGCGGATACAGTCCAGCGGCGGGTTGGTCACCTGCGCGAAGAGCTGCTTGAAGTAGTTGTACAGCACCTGCGGCTGATCCGAGAGCACCGCCAGCGGCGTGTCCGTGCCCATGGAGCCGATCGCCCAGATGCCGTTGGTCGCCATCGGGCCGAGGATGTACTTCTGGTCCTCCAGCGTGTACCCGAACGCCTGCTGCCGGTGGAGCAGCGTGTCGTGGTCCGGCTCCGGCACGGCCGGGGCGGTGGGCAGCTCTTCCAGGGAGACCAGGTTGTCCCGCAGCCATTCGCCGTACGGGTGCTCCGTGGCAAGCTGGTGCTTCAGCTCCTCGTCGCCGACGATCCGGCCCTGCGCCATGTCCACCAGGAACATGCGGCCCGGCTCCAGGCGGCCCTTGGTGACCACGTCTTCCGGCTTGATCTCCGGCAGCACGCCGGCCTCGGAAGCCATGATGACCAGATCGTCCTTGGTCACCCAGTAGCGGGAAGGGCGCAGGCCGTTGCGGTCCAGCGTGGCGCCGATGGTGGTGCCGTTGGTGAAGCCGATGGAAGCGGGGCCGTCCCAGGGCTCCATGAAGGCGGAGTGGAAGGCGTAGAAGTCCTTCTTCTCCTGGGACATCGTCTCGTGATGCTCCCAGGCCTCGGGCACCAGCATCATCATGACGTGGGCCGGGCTGCGGCCCGCCTTCATGAGCAGCTCCACCACGTTGTCCAGGGTGGCGGTGTCCGAGAGGCCCTCGCGGGTGACCGGCAGGATCTTCTCCAGGTCGCCCTCGTCGAAGACGGAAGAGGTCATCAGGGCCTGCCGGGCGCGCATCCAGTTGATGTTGCCGCGCAGGGTGTTGATCTCCCCGTTGTGCGCGATCATCCGGTACGGGTGCGCCAGCTCCCAGCTCGGGAAGGTGTTGGTGCTGAAGCGGGAGTGGTAGAGACAGAGGGCGCTGTCCAGCCGCTCGTCGCTGAGGTCCGGGAAGTAGTGGTCCACCTGCTCGGGCGTGAGCATGCCCTTGTAGACCATCGTCTGGCACGAAAGGCTGGGGAAGTAGAAGTACTCGCTACCCGCGATGCCGGACGCGGCGATCTCGTTCTCGAACCGCTTGCGGATGACGTACAGCTTCCGCTCGAAGTGGTCCGCGTCCCGGATGGCATCGCCCCAGGCCACGAACGCCTGCTCCATGTCCGGCTCCACGTCCAGCGCCGTCTGGCCCAGGCTGCTGTTGTCCACCGGCACCGGGCGCCAGCCCAGGAACCGCTGCCCCTCTTCGGCGACGATCCGCTCGAAGAGTGCCTTGCCTTCGGCCTTCGGGGCATCGCCCTTGGGCATGAACAGGGTGCCGGCGCCGTAGCGGCCGGTCTCGGGCAGGGTGATGCCCAGGGCCGGGCACACGTCGCGGAAGAACGCGTCGGGGAGCTGGATCAGGATTCCGGCGCCGTCCCCGGTGTTGATCTCGCAGCCGCAGGCGCCGCGGTGGTCGAGGTTGATCAGCGCGCGGATCCCGTCGCGCACCAGCTTATGAGACTTCTTGCCCTTGAGATGGACAAGGAAGCCGACGCCGCACGCGTCGTGCTCATAAGCGGGGTCGTAGAGTCCCTGCTTCGCGGGAAGTCCGGCGGCCATGCTGATTCCTCTCAACTCGATCGTTATTTAGGGTTCAGTTGCTTCGGCGACCGCGACGCTGGGGTCCTCCGGGGTAATGCTTTGTGCGTGGCTCCTCGCGGAGGTCTGGGGACTCCGGATCGCGCTGCACTTTATCGGATGTAAATCTGTATCACACCCGGCAAGAATTGCTCGGTTGGCAGGGCTCCAAGAACCGAAAATGGGCAGCGGTCCGTACGTGCGGAACCCGCTGCCCTGCGCTGGGCTGATCTGGCGCGCCGCCGTTGGCGCGTTATCGATGCAGGGTAACTGTTCTTTGAAAATGCTCCATCCCGGCAAGCCTCCTCGCTTGGGCCGAGAGCGGAGGACCAATATAGCAAACCCGATACACGAAGTAAAGAGGGGCGTTTTCGCAACCAGGGGCTACCTGGGCAATCAACCGCCGCGACTGGCCGTGCGGCGCCGGGCCGCGGGCTTGCAGGCCGCATTGACGACGGCCCAATTGTCATGCTAAAAGCCACCCTACCGGCCCTTGCTCGAAAGGCAGGCAATGCTCACCGGAGCGACCGCTCGAATTCGGTCTTTGGACCGCCGGTACGGTGGTGGCGAGTCTAGGTAGGCTATCTGAATACCAGGTAATAGTTTAGGTAGTATCTCGACCTTCGGCGGCTGGCGGATGATTCCGAATGCACCCTCCGCCGGTAATATGTGGGAGGTCTCATGGCGTCGCTCGAGGCTGCCGATCGATACTTCAGCGAGAAGAGCTACTCCCACGCGGCGGAGCAGTACGCCGCGCTGCTCGAGGCGGCTCGCGTGCCGAAGCCGCAGATTCCGGAGGTCCGGCTTCGCCTGGGCGAATGCTATGCCCGGATGGAGAAATGGGACCAGGCAGTCCGGCATGCTTTGAGCTTCGCGGTGGAGTACCGCGGCACGGAGTGGGCGCCGGCGGGGCTGCACTGGCTGGGCCGGCTCTTCGTGGGACTCCCGGACTCGGCGCAGCGGGAAGTGTACACGGCGCCGGATGGAAGCCGCTCCGCCGGGCCGCTACTCTTCTCCGGTGAGGCGGTGACGCCTGCCGAGAACGCGGAGCTGGTGTGGGTCCACTGCGCGGAACAGAAGCCCGCCAACGCGCTGGCCGCCTTGGAAGCCGCGCTCCACCACCTGGGCGCCGTCCCATCCGTCCGCCGCCCAGGTGGTGGAGCAGATCCACCTGGGCTTCGACCTGGCGCGGGTGCTGCAGCCGTTCCTGCCGGAGTGGTGCGCCACCGAAGAGTGGCGCACCGGTGATGGACCGGATCCGGACATTGCCGCAGAGGAGCCATACCGGCTCGAGTGGCCGCAGCCGCGCAAGGTGCTCTATCTATATGCTCGCGCGCGGGCGCTGGGAGGGGACGTGCTTCCGGGAGGCTACTGGTGGTGGGAGCACAACCGGGTCGAGACGGCCGCCGCTGCCCTGGAGGCGTACCTCGCCGTCGATCCCACGTCACCCGTCCCGGCGCTGCTGGTGCGGTGGCTGGTGCGGAACCGGCGCGGCGCGGCGTGGAGCTCCACGCGAGAGACGGCGCTGGCCGTGCAGGCGCTGGTGGCGTATGCGCGCGCTACCGGCGAGCTGACGCCGGACTGCACCCTCACCCTGGACCTGGAAGGACGGGCCGGGGCCGAGTACCGCTTCGACGCCGCGAACGCGCTCACCGCGGACGCTCTGTTCGTGGTGCCGGACACTCATCTGCAGACGGAAACCCAGACGCTTACGCTCCGCCGGCAGGGAACCGGAACGGTCTACTACACCGTCCTGACCCGCTACTTCTCCGAGGAAGACCCGATCCTCGCCAGCAGCGCGGGCATCGGAATCGACCGGCGCTTCTATCGCATCCACCCCGCACCCGCGAGCACGCCCGCCTCCACGGAGCAGGAGCCGGTGACCGGACCCCGGCCGAACCCATTCCTCACCGGGGACTTCTCGCTGCTGGAGCCACCCCTGGATCCGGTGGGGGAGCCGGAGGAGCCGGTGGGCCCGGTGCGGGTGCCGATCCTTCCGGGCGACCCGGTGGAGAGCGGGGAGTTGCTGGAGGTGGAGCTACTCCTGCAGGCAGACAACGACTACGGCTACCTGCTGATCGAGGACATCAAGCCGGCCGGCTGCGAGGCGGTAGAGCAGCGGAGCGGCTACCGGTGGGACCAGGCCGGCGCCTACGTGGAGTACCGGGATACGAAGGTGGCGTTCTTCCTGCAGCGCCTGACGCAGCTTACCTACCAGGTGCGAGCCGAGGCGCCGGGCCGGTTCCGCGTGCTCCCGGTGCAGGGCTTCGCGATGTACGCCCCCGAGATCCGAGCGCTCTCCGATGAGCAGCGGCTCCAGGTGCGGGAGTAGCGCTATTACCGGGTAGTCCGGCATCCGGTGCCCGTCCTGAACCCCCAGAAGCCAGGGCGCCCCGCCTGTAGTAGGTACTTTCGGAGCACGGCAAGCCGGGCGGGCCGAACGGTCCTGCCTCGAACTCCGAAAGCGCCCGTTCGGCCCCCAGCGCTCGTGCTATTCCGAGCTCGGAATCATTTGGGCCGCCGCTAGCAGTCCGGCACGGCGGCCGGAAAGCACGTGCTGATGATTCCTCGCGAGGTAGTGGACGAAGTAGCGCTCTCGGTTACGGAAGCGTTTGGATTGGGGTACGAGGGACGGGTGCCGCGCGGCTATCTGATCCTGAGCGATGGAGCGTGGTCGGCCCGCTCCCTGCCTCCCGAATGCTCGGGGTGCGTGGCCCGCGTCTGGGAGCTGGCCCTTGACCGGTTCATGCAGGAGTTCCCCCGCGAGTGGTACCCCGCTGCGTCCGATTAGCCGGGGAAACCGCTGTACTTCAAGGCGTGGTGCTCGGTCCGGCGAGCGATTATTGGGGATAGAACTGATTGAAGCGAGACCCACGGTGGCCGAGTGTCTGGTCGTCGCCTGCCTCCAGCGTGGAGGACGTGCCGCGAGCCGTTTTGGCACGCTGCGTGCGAGTACGCCGTCGGAGCTTCTCACCCCACTATTCCGGAACTGCAATGCCGAGCTCGATCCCCGGCGGAGAAGAACGCCGCCTCGCGTCGCTGAGGCATTACCAGGTGCTCGACACGGCTGCCGAGGAGCACTTCGATGACCTCGCGCGCCTGGCGGCGCAGGTGTGCGGCACCCCGATCGCGCTCGTCAGCCTGGTAGACCGGCACCGGCAGTGGTTCAAGGCCCGCGTGGGCCTGGATGTCAGCGAGACGCCGCGGGAGATCTCCTTCTGCACCCACGCCATCCAGGGTCGGGAGCTGTTTCAGGTGCAGGATGCGCTGAGCGACCCGCGTTTCGACCAGAATCCGCTGGTGGTGGACGGGCCGCACATCCGCTTCTATGCCGGCACGCCGCTAGTCGATCCGAACGGGGCGGCGCTCGGCACCCTCTGCGT
Source organism: Armatimonadota bacterium (assembly GCA_020696885.1). Next base: position 9,158 of record JAJFMS010000022.1, read on the forward strand.
GATCGATCACGCGCCCCGCACCCTCTCCCCCGAGCAGCAGGAGGCGCTCACCATCCTGGGGCGGCAGGTGGTGTCCCAGCTGGAGCTGCGACTGCACGCGCTCCAGCTCCAGGAGCGCCTCACCGAGCACCGGTTGGCGGAGCGAGCGCTCTCGCAGGAGGTCAGCCGCCTGGTCAACCAGAGCACGCTGATCGAGCTGGCGCACGAGGCGATTATGGTGTGCGGGTTGGACGGCGAGGTCGCCTTCTGGAACCGGGGCGCGGAGAAGCTCTACGGCTGGTCGCGGGCGGAGGCGGTGGGCCAGATCTCCCACACGCTGCTGCAGACGGTGTTCCCGGAGGCGCCGGAGCGGATCCAGGCGGAGCTGCAGGAGACCGGACGGTGGGAAGGGGAGCTGGTCCACTTCACCCGGGACGGGCGCGAAGTGGTGGTGCAGAGCCGCTGGACGCTGCGGCGCGACCGGGACGGCCACCCGGCGGCGATCCTCGAGATCAATAGTGACGTCACCGAGCGCAAGCGGGCCCGGGAGGCCGCCCGGCTGGCCGAGGAGACCGCGCGCCAGGAGCGAGAGCAGCTTCGGAAGATCGTGGAGCGCGTGCCGGTGGCCATGGCGATCCTGGACCGGGAGCTGCGCTACCTGACCTGCAGCCATCGCTGGGGGTCGGACTACGGCCTCCGGCCGCGGGAGATCATCGGCAAGCGCGTGGACGAAGCGTTCCCCGGGATGACCCGCGAATGGATGGAGGTGCTGCAGCGGGCGCTCGGCGGGGAGTGCCTCTCCAGCCAGGAGGACCCCGTAACCCTGCCGGACGGCATCGTCCACTACTTGCGTTGGGCCGTGCACCCCTGGCACGAGCCCGGCGGACAGGTAGGCGGCGTGGTGGTCGTTACCGACTGGATCGACGAGCTCGTCCGCACCCGGGAGGAGGCGCTGGCCGCCTCCACCGCGAAGAGCGAGTTCCTGGCCAGCATGAGCCACGAGATCCGCACTCCGATGAACGCCATCATCGGCATGGCGGACCTGCTGGGCGAGACCCCGCTGGACCAGACCCAGCAGGAGTACATCCAGATCCTGAAGCGGGCCGGGGAGACCCTGCTGGCGCTGATCAACGACGTGCTGGACCTCTCCAAGATCGAAGCGGGCCAACTGGAGGTGGAGCACGTTGAGTTCGAGCTGGCGGACGTCATCGATCGCGCCGCCGAAGTGATCGCGCTCCGGGCGCACGAGAAGGGGCTGGAGCTGATCTGCGCCATCGACGCGGACGTGCCCGGCCGCCTGGTGGGAGATCCGCACCGCCTCCGGCAGATCCTGATGAACCTGCTGGGCAACGCGATGAAGTTTACGGACGCGGGCGAGGTCCTGCTCCGCGTCCGCCGGATGGCCGGCGCCGAGCGGGAGCTCCTCTGCCTCTGCGTGAGCGATACCGGCATCGGCATCCCCACCGAGAAGCACGAAACGATCTTCCAGAGCTTCACGCAGGCCGATTCGTCCACCACCCGGCGGTACGGAGGCTCCGGGCTGGGCCTGGCCATCACCAGGCGGCTGGTAGAGGGGATGGGCGGGACGATCGAGCTGGAGAGCGAGCCCGGCAAGGGCAGCACCTTCCAGATCACACTGCCCCTGGAGGTGGCGCCCGCCGCGGCGCCGGAGGCGCAGGCGCACCTCCCGGCTACCCTCGCGGGCCGGCGAGCGCTGATCGTGGATGACAGCCGCACCAACCGCCTCATCCTGCGGGAGACGCTGGGCGGCTGGGGCTGCACTGCCGAGGAAGCGGCCGGCGGCGCCGAGGCGGTGGCGGCCGTGCGGGCCGCGCAGCAGACCGGCGCCCCGTACGACATCATCCTCCTCGACTGCCACATGCCCGACATGGACGGCTTCGCCGTGGCGGCCGCCCTCGCCGGCGAGCCCGGCGGCTGCGGGACGCCGGTGATGATGCTCACCTCCGGCAACCGGGGCGGCGACCTGGTGCGCGCGCGGCAGGCCGGACTCACCGCTTACCTGATCAAGCCGGTGAAGCGGGCGGAGCTGCTGGCGGCGGTGCAGACGGCGCTGCGCTCCGAGCGGCGACGCGAGCACGAAGCGCCCCCGCTCGCCGCGCCGGAGGCCATGGCCCAACGCTCCGGCCGGATCCTCCTGGTGGAGGACTCGCCGGACAACCGCGCGCTGATCCTGGCCTACCTGCGGGGAACCGCCTTCCGGATCGACATCGCCGAAAACGGGGAGGAAGCGGTCCACGCCCTCCGAAACACGACGTATGACCTCGTCCTGATGGACATGCAGATGCCGGTGATGGACGGGTACACCGCCACCCGCGAGATCCGGCGCTGGGAGCGCGAGTGCGGCCGGGAGCCCGCGCCGATCCTGGCGCTCACGGCGAATGCGTTCCAGGAAGATGCGGATCGAAGCCTGGCGGCGGGCTGCACCGCCCACCTCATCAAGCCGATCAAGAAGGCCACTCTACTGGCCACCCTCGGCACCTACCTAGAGAACAGCGCGAATGAGTGACCCGAATACCCCGGCCGGTGATGGAGACGTCGTTTACGCGGACCCGGACATCTCGGACCTGATCCCGGGGTTCCTCCAGAACCGCCGGCGAGACGTGGACGCGCTGCGCCAGGCGCTGGAGCGGCAAGACTTCGCCGCGCTGGCGATGATGGGCCACACGATGAAAGGCGCCGGCGCGGGCTACGGCTTCGAGCGGATCACGGAGATCGGCGGCGACCTGGAGCG
>JAJFMS010000786.1 GCA_020696885.1 Armatimonadota bacterium
ATGAAGAAAAACTGGCCGGTGAGGGTCGAGGGGGGGAAGGCTGCTGGTCGGGGGGTGGAGTAAGGCGCCCGTTCGGGCGATTTTGCGGGTTCGAGAAAGAGAATGAGAATGAGTACGAGAAGGATGGCGGGCGATCGGGTTGGAGGATGGCTTTTAGCTGACAGCGACTTCCGCATGCGAGCCGCCTTTCGCGAGAACGGCGTGAAGACGACCCCCACTGCGCTTCCGACGGCCGCTATCTTTCTCTTTCTCTTTCTCATCCTCTTTCTCAAGAGCGCCTTCGCGGCGGGCCCGCCGCGGCCGAACATCGTGTTCATCTTCTCGGATGACCACGCGTACCAGGCGCTCTCCGCGTACGGCCACCAGCTCAACCGCACCCCGAACCTGGACCGCATCGCGAAGGAGGGGATGCGGTTCGACCGCTGCCTGGTGACCAACTCCATCTGCGGGCCGAGCCGGGCGGTGATCCTCTCCGGGAAGTACTCGCACCTCAACGGGTTCTACAACAACACCAACAGCCGCTTCGACGGGTCCCAGACCACGTTCCCGAAGCTGCTCCGGCAGGCCGGCTACCAGACCGCGCTGGTGGGCAAGTGGCACCTCATGTCCGACCCCACCGGCTTCGACTACTGGGACATCCTGCCCGGGCAGGGCGCCTACTACAACCCGCCGATGCTCCGGATGGGGGAGCGGCTCAAACGGCCCGGCTACGTCTCCGAGATCATCACGGACCTTTCGCTGGACTGGCTGAAGCAGCGGGATGCTTCCAAGCCGTTCCTGCTGATGATGCAGCACAAGGCCCCGCACCGGGGGTGGGAGCCGAGCCTGAAGTACCTCTCCATGTACGACGGCGTGAAGTTCCCCGAGCCGCCCACCCTGTTCGACGACTACGCCGGCCGCGGCAAGGCGGAGCGCGAGCAGGACATGACCATCGCGGCGACGATGACGCCGAGCGACCTGAAGCTGGTGCCGCCGGCGACGATGACACCGGAGCAGCGGAAAGTGTGGGACGCCTACTACGAGCCGCGCAACGAGGAGTTCCGCAAGGCAAACCTCCAGGGCAAGGACCTCATCCGTTGGAAGTACCAGCGCTACATGCACGACTACATGGCCACCATCGCCTCGGTGGACGAGAGCGTGGGCCGGATGCTGGACTACCTGAAGGAGACCGGCCAGGACAAGAACACGATCGTGGTCTACGCCGCGGACCAGGGCTTCTACCTGGGCGAGCACGGCTGGTTCGACAAGCGGTGGGTGTACGAGGAGTCGCTGCGCACGCCGCTGCTGGTCCGGTGGCCGGGGGTGGTGAAACCCGGTAGTAAGAACGACGACCTGGTCTCCAACGTGGACTTCGGCGAGACGTTCCTGGAGGCCGCCGGCGTGCCGGTGCCGGCCGAGATGCAGGGCCGCAGCCTGGTGCCGATCCTCAGCGGCAAGAAGCCCGCGGACTGGCGGAAGAGCTTCTACTACCACTACTATGAGTATCCGGCCGTCCACAGCGTGGCGCGGCACTACGCCGTGGTGACGGAGCGCTACAAGCTGGTCCGCTTCTACGAGCCGGAGTTCGACTACTGGGAGTTGTTCGACCTGAAGAAGGACCCGCGCGAGCTCACCAGCGTCTACGGCAAGCCGGAGTACGCGAGCGTGCAGGCAAAGCTCGAGGTAGAGCTGCAGCGCCTGCGACGGGAGCTGAAGGTAACGAACCAGGACCCGCCGGAAGCCGACATCCCGCGCCGGCCCCAGCAGCCGCGGAAGCTTTGACCAGAAGGTTAGAATCATGAAGCAGCAGTTCTCCGCGTCTCCCTCCCGGCCGCTCCGGTTGCTGCTGGCTGTCACCGGGCTGTTGCTCGGGGGCGCCGCCGCTGCGGGGACCCAGCGACCGGAGCGGCCGAACCTCTTGCTGGTGCTCACGGACGACCACAGCGCTCCGCATGTGGGCTGCTACGGTAACGCGGACATCAAGACACCCAACCTGGACCGGTTCGCGGCCCAGGGGATGCGGTTCGACCGCGCTTACGTGGCCAGCCCGCAGTGCGTGCCCTCCCGCGCCGCGATGATGACCGGTCGCTCCCCGGTGGGCATCGGCATGACCCGCTTCTCCGCGCCGCTGCCGCTGGAAGTGCAGACGTATCCGGAGGTGCTCCGGGCCGGCGGTTACTTTACCGGGGTGGCGGGACGCACCTACCACCTGGACGGCAGCCGCCTGCCGCCGGAGTCCCAGAAGGTCTTCAGAGAGCACAACCTGCGCACGTTCCCGCAGCGGCTCGACTACGTGAAGACCGGCGGGAACCGGGTGCAGGTGCTCGCGCAGTACCGGGAGTTCCTGGACGCGGTGCCGAAGGAGAAGCCGTTCTTCCTCCAGCTCTGCTCCAGCGACCCGCACCGCCCGCTCGACTCGAACGCCATCGCGCAGCCGCACGATCCACAGAAGCTGAAGCTCCCGGCCCACTTCCCGGACACTCCGCTGGTGCGGCAGGACTTCGCGCGCTACTACGACGAGATCTCCCGGTTCGACGAGGACTTCGGGCAGGTGCTCGCTGAGTTGGACCGCCGGGGACTTGCGAATAACACGCTCGTAGCGTTCATGGGCGACAACGGAGCCTCCCAGTTCCGGGGCAAGGGGACGCTGTTCGAGCTCGGAGTCCGCGTGCCGCTCATCGTGCGGTGGCCCGGCAAGGTGAAGGCCGGTACCGCCGCATCCGAGCTGGTGTCCGGCGAAGACCTCGCCCCCACCTTCCTGCACGCCGCCGGCGCCGCGGTGCCGAAGGAGATGACCGGACGCAGCTTTCTGAAGCGCCTGCGAGGGGAGTCGTTCGAGCCCCGGAAGTTCGTGTTCTCGGAGCGCGGAGCGCACGGCTCCGGCCTCCCGAATACCTCGGCGGCCTTCGACCTCGGCCGGTGCGTTGTGAGCCCCACGCACAAGCTCATCTACAACGCTCTCTGGCAGCTTCCGTACTGGCCGGTAGATTTCGCTGGCGATCCGCACTGGAAAGACCTTCAGAAGCGCCACCAGGACGGAACGCTCGATCCAAAGCTCTCCCAGCGTTACTTCTCACCCACCCGGCCGATGTTCGAGCTGTACGACCTGAAGAACGATCCGGACGAGCTCACCAGCCTGGCTGGTAAGCCGGAAGCGGCGACCGTGGAACGGGAGCTGAAGGCGGCGCTCCAGGAGTGGATGCTGCTGGAGCACGACTACGTGCCGCTGCCGGTGCCGCCCGGCAACCAGGAGCGGTAGAATTGGGCGTTTTCAACACGCTGCGAGCGGTAACCGGGTGCCCTGCCTGCAGCACCCTGCAGCCGTAGCCACTCCTCCCGTCCTGCCTCATCTCTAACG
>JAJFMS010000787.1 GCA_020696885.1 Armatimonadota bacterium
AGATCGACGTCCTGATCAACAACGCCGGCGTGCTGATCGGGAAGCCGTTCCAGGAGCTGACCCTGGAGGACTGGGACACCACCATGGGCACCAACGTCCGGAGCCTCTACCTGGTCACCCGGGCGGTGCTACCCGGCATGCGGCAGCGGAAGCGGGGCGACATCGTCAACGTCGCCAGCCTGGCCGGCCGTAACGGTTTCGCCGGCGGCACCGCCTACTCCGCCTCCAAGCACGCGGTGCTCGGCTTCAGCCGTTCCCTGATGCTGGAAACCCGGAAGGAGGGGATCCGGGTGATCGCGGTCTGCCCGGGGTCGGTGGACACCAGTATGCTGCGCGATCAGCCGATGCTTAAGTCCGAGCCCAGCCGCATCCTGCGCCCGGAGGACGTGGCGGCAACCATCCTGCACGCCCTGACCCTGCCCGACCGGGCCCTGGTGAGCGAGCTCGACATCCGGCCGACGAATCCGTGACTGTGAAGCGTGAAAGGTGAACAGTGAACGGCAGTCATCGCGAGCGGGCGGAGCCCGTGGCGATCCAGTGGGCTCCGTTCGAAAGCCGCGGGATTGCTTCGGAGCTTCGTTCCCTCGCAATGACTCACATGGAGACTGTCGTTGACCAGTCGCTCTAGCTCGGTTCTGATCTCCCGCTGTATCTGCAAGGCCACTCCGTTCGCGGAGCTGCTCGGCCCCGCGCGGGAGCACGGCTGGAGCCTGGCCGATCTCGTCCGGGAGACCGGCTGCGGCGGGCAATGCGGACTCTGCCGGCCCTACCTCAGCCGCATGCTCCGCACCGGTGAGACCGAATTCCACGAGATCCTGACCGGGGACACTCCCTGAGCAGTCGCCGGCTGTCTTCCGCCCGCCGGATCGCCGAGCAGTTCGAGCGGCGTTGGCGCAGCCTGTCGTATACCGGCTCCATCGTCGGCGTGGCCATGATCATCGCCTGGCTGGGTCTCTGGCTCTTCCGTCAGCACGACGCGATCGGGCTGCTGCTCACCGCCATCGCCACCCTTCTCACCCTGGTTGCCTTCCGCCATGTGAAGGAGCTGGCCGAAGCCCAGAAGGAGTCGCTCCGGCTGTCGCTGGAACAGTCGGACCGGCGCAACCGGGAGCTGGAGCGGCTGCGCCACCTGGCCGGAACCCTGCTGGCCGGGGCCGACCTCGACAGCCTGATGAAGGAGGTCGCCCGCAGCGCGAGCGATCTGCTGGAGGCAGAGAGCGGCGGGGTGACGCTGGTGGTCGAGGAGGGACGCTTCCTCCGCCTGGTGGCCGCGCACGGTCCGCTCGAATCGCTCACCGGCATGCTGCTGCCGATGGATGAATCCCTGCTCGGCTGGGTCGTGAGCCAGGATGCGCCGCTGGTGTCGGACGACATGGATGCCGACCCCCGCAACTTTCGGCCGGCCAACGCGCCGAGCAAGCTGAAGACCGCCGCGATGATCCCACTCCGCTCCGGCGGTGTCCCCATCGGCACCGTCAGCGTGCACAACCGCCGCGACCGGCATCCGTTCAGCGACCACGATCTCCGGCTGCTCCAGATCCTGGGCGACCAGGTCGTCGTCGGCCTCGACCGCGCCTCGGTCCTGGAGGAGAGCCGCCGCAACGAGCTGGCTCTCCGGACCAAGAACCTGGAGCTGCAGCGGGCCACCCAGCTCAAGAACGAGTTCCTCACCAACATGTCGCACGAGCTTCGCACCCCGCTCAACGCGATCATTGGGTTCTCCGACCTGATCCTGGAAGGCGGCACCGGCGAGGTCAACGGCCAGCAGCGGGAGTTCACCGAAGCTGTGCTCCGGAACGGCAAGCACCTGCTGTCGCTCATCAACAGCGCGCTGGACCTGTCCAAGATCGAAGCCGGCCGAATGACGCTGACCCTGGCCATGACCGACCTGCGCCTGGCCATCACCGACGCCTTGTACGATACCGCCAGCCTCCGGACCGCCAAGCGGCAGGAGTGCTCCCTCGAGCTCGACACGGCGTCGCTTGCGATCATGGCCGACGGCGGCCGGATCCGTCAGATCCTCTTCAATCTGCTGTCCAACGCCTCCAAGTTCACGCCCGAAGGCGGCAAGATCTACCTGGCGGCGGTGCGTACCCGGGCTTCGCTGCGCCGGCCGGCGGAGCGGGCCGGCGACCGGGCCCGGATGGTTCCCCAGGACGTCGTCTGGGTCTCGGTGGCCGACGAAGGGATCGGGATCAAGCGCGAGGACATGCCCAAGCTGTTTCAGGAGTTCAGCCAGGTGGACAGCTCCTCCAGCCGCCGGGCCCAGGGCACCGGACTGGGCCTGGCTCTCTGCAAGAAGTTCGTGGAGCTGCACGGCGGGACCATCGGCGCCGACTCGGTCTTCGGGAAGGGAGCGGCCTTCTGGTTCCTGCTGCCGGCCGAGGGACCGGTACGACGAACAGCCTCACCGGTGAGCGGTGAACGGTGAGCGGGAACTGCGAAACAACGTGAGCGGGGCTAGGACAGGCGTCAGCGGTGAGCGGGAACAGCACACCGCAGTCATTGCGAGGCGCGCAGCGCCGAAGCAATCCCCCAGCTCGGGAACGGAGCCCTGGACAGAATGACACCTATTATGATTAGTCATGCTGGCTAGATCCATCCGGGCCAAGGCTCTCCTTCTCCTCGCCATATTCCTGTCGGCGGGGACCAGCCTGCCGAGCCTGGACGCGCTGGCCTTCCATCACGACGGAGCGGACGAGCGCTCTCGCACCCACGTCGAGCCGGCCGGTGGATGTCTCAGCCACGCCGATCAGTGCACCCTCGGCCGCACCGCCTCCGGGTCGGGAGCAGTGGCGGCACCTGAAACCGAAACCCGTCTAGTCGCCGACAGCTGTCCCGACTCCCCCAGTTCTGCTCGCCTCCAGCCCACCTGCGGCGATCCCGGCGCGCTACACCACAGCCGAGCTCCGCCCAGCCTCCGAATCGTCTGAACGATTGCGCCTGCACGGGCGCAACCCTCTTACGCATCGGAGTACCACATGCACGCTTGTGGTCGCACCGTCATTCTGGTGGGTACCTGCTGTCTGGGGCTGGCAGCTCCGGCCTGGGCGCAGACACCGGCCGCGGTGGAATCACTGCGCCGGAGCCTCTCTGCGACGGCCGCCCGGATCGACTCGCTCGAGGCGGGCCTCTGTCCCGGTCCGTCGCCGACCGGCTTCCGGCCGACCGGCAACGCCACGACCGATAGCCTCGCGGCCACTCTGGAGCGGCTGAACCGCCGGGTGGAGGCCATGCGGGCTACCCGCTGCCCCGGCGGTGCTCCGGCTCAGCCGGCCGACAGCACCGACGATCTGGCCGCGCTTCGAGCCGCGGCGGCCGCGGCGGCCGGACAGG
>JAJFMS010000788.1 GCA_020696885.1 Armatimonadota bacterium
CCCCGGCTCGCCGCAAACCCGGCATTGAAGGCGGACGCCTGGCCCCCGTTCTCCTGGAACACCGTGCGGAGGCGGTCGCCGTAGCCGGCGAGCACGGCGCGAGAGTGGTCGGTGGAGCCGTCGTCGACCACCACGACCTCCGTGTGGGGGTAGGTCTGCGCCAGCGCGCTCTCCACCGCCTCCGGCAGGTAGCGGGCGTAGTTGTAGTTGTTGATGATCACGCTCGCCAGCACGCTCATGCGGCCACCTCCATCACCCCGGCCAGGGGCGGAGCGGACAGCTCAAGGCTGACCGGCTGGAACACCTCCGCATACCGGCAGCGGCCGGCGAGGCAGCCGCGATATTCGTTCAGCCCGCGTACGGCCCGGTCATACCGGAAATGGTGGAGCTGCGAGCGGTAGCAGCGCACCGCCTGCAGCTTGCGCACCATCGTGTCCGAGACATCCTTGACCAGGTCGTAATCGGCCAGGGGGGTCCAGACCTCGTACGCCATCAGGCTGGGAGAGGGCAGCCCCGCGGCCAGCAGCGCCGCGTGCAGGATCGGCCCACACGCGAGATGATCCGGGTGCCACTCGCCCCGATGCGGCAAATAGATCCGCTCCGGGAGCTCTCGCTCCAGCACCGGCCGCAGCCGCGCCGCCGTCTCCTCCACCCGCTCGGAGAGGTACCAGTCCGGCTGCCGCAAGAACGCTGGTGCGGTGGTCCCCAGCACGCCCGCCGCCTGTTCCGCTTCCCCCTCGCGGATCTTCCAGGCTTCCTCGCGCGGCAGGTGCTTGAGGGCCAGCTCACCGGACGTGAGGAAGGCCACCGCCACGCGGTCGCCGCGCTCGGTGTGGCGGGCTACGGTCCCGCCGCAGCCGATCGCTTCGTCATCCGGATGAGGAGCCAGTACGAGGACGTTCATCGGGTCAAGCCACCTGCAGGGCGCGCGGCGAGCGGGCACCCGACTCTACCAATTCGTAGACCTGTGCGTATTCGCGAGCCATGCGGACCGCGGAGAAGCGAGTCTCCCCACGCCGCCGGACTCGCTGACGGTCCAGGCTAAAGCAGCGCACTACCTGTTCGGGGAAGGTCTCGCCCGGGCCGGTGAAGTAGCCGGTGACCCCGGAGTCGACGATCTCGGGAACGGCCCCGATGCCGACCGCCGCCACCGGCGTTCCGCACAGCATCGCTTCGATCTGGACCAGCCCGAAGGGCTCCGGCCACTTGAGCGGGTAGAGCAGCGCCCGCGCGCCAGCCAGCAACTGGCTCCGCTCCTGGCCGCTTACCGGTCCCACGTATTCCACGTCGCGGCCATCCACCAGGGGCTTCACGTGCTTGAAGAAGTAGGGGCATTCGGGGCCGGCGAGCAGTAGGCGGACACCGAGGAAGCGGGCGGTCCGGATCGCCTCCCCCACGCCCTTCCCTTCCGTAAAGCGGCCGAGGTAGCAGACGTAGTCCTCCGGCTCCAGCCGCGGCGTGAACTGCGCAGGGTCCACGCCGTGGTGGATCACCGCCGCCACGCGGCATTCGGGGAAGGCGCGCCATTGGGAGTGAGAGATCGCCGTGACGCAGGCATTGGGAGCCAGCGCCCACATACGAGCCGTATCTTCGGAGGGCTGGAGGTGGTAGGTGTGCACCATCGGCGCGCGCGAAAGCGGCTCTAGCGGCAGGCCGTACAGGTACCCGTGGCTGTGGAGCACGTCGAACCTCCCCGATTGCTCTACGGCCGCCGCCAGGTTGAACCACTCGCAGGCTGCCCAGTCGCCCGGCGAGCCACGCCGCCCGTACACCCCCGGAAGCGTTGCCTCCAGCTCTCCGGGAACCTCAGAGCCCGCGGCGGCGAATACGGTGACCTCATGACCCATTCGCGTCAGTTCCTGGGTTAGCAGCCACACCAGTCCTTCCACGCTGCCGGCCCCCTCCTCACGGACGGGCGTTGAGAGCGTTGCAATCTGGGCGATACGCATGATCTAGATACTCGCTTCCAGCAACTGCCCCAGGACTCGCCGGGCGTCGAAGCATTTCTCCACTACCACTCTCGCGGCGCGGCAATGGATGTCGTACTCCTCGTTGACCTGCCGGATGGCGGCAACGGCTTCCTGTGGGGTGCGATAGGCCAGCAGACCCTGGCCGCAGGGCAGGAAGTCGCTGAAGCCGGTATCCTGCACCACCACGGGGCGGCCGCTGGCGAGGTAGCCGGTGCTGCGATCGCTGAACCAGCCGCAGTGGGTGCGCACGTAGCCATGCTTCGCCACGCAGAACTCCGCGCGGGAGCGGCGTAGGTACTGCTGGTAGCTCCAGGGATCCTGGCTCACCACGCGCGGATCGGTGACGTTCCAGCCGCCGTCTTGCAGCCGCGTCCGCACCGGCGCGGGCGCAGCCACCGCCATCTCCATCGGGTAGCCGATATCCTGTGGGAGGGAGAAGAACGGCTCGAACTCGCGATCCTTCTGGCCGTAAACCTCCCCTTTCCACTCCCGGTCTCCGTAAGCGGACCAGTTCATTACCGTGGTAAACGGCTGTGCCGAATCGCCGGGAGTCACCGGCCAGAGGTCCGTTACCACCGGTTGCCGCGTCGGCAGCCACCGGACGCCTCCGTCCGGCATGCTGGAACCCGGCCGGTGCACGTTCTCCCCGTAAGTAAACAGCCGGTGGTAGCGAGAGTACGGCCCACCCATGCCGAATCCACCGATCTGGCTGAAGACGGGATCGGTGTCCACCAGCACCCGGAGCCGGCACTCCTCCAACTCCGAGATCCAGTTGATGTTGCTGAGGTTGAAGTAGACGTCGCACTCCCGGCAGATCTGCGCCAATTGCTCCCGGGACATCCCATATGCGGTGCCATCCTCCGCCAGGTAGCACCACCGGTCCTGCAGCCCGTGTGGCTCCAGCAGCGTTTTCAAGTAGGCGAGGCCGTACGACGGATCGCTGGTCATGTCGTTCCGTGCCGGGTCGTAGCAGGAGTCCGGCCAGCCGAAGTGCTCGAAAAACGTCACCTCGTGACCCAGGCGCAGGAACCCCACCAGGTATTGCAGGTGGTGCCAGCTGTGGCCGCCCTGGGGATAGCGGACCAGATGTCCGGAGCAGAGGATCTTCATTTCGGTGTTCGGTGTTCGGGGACGCCCCACCCCGCCCTTCGGGCACCCCTCCCCATCTCCGATGGAGAGGGGCCGAAGCCAGAGGGATGGCGATGCTTGGCCGGACCTGGTAATCACAAATCCAAAATCACAAATCTCAAGTCCAGGGGTTCACAGCCCCGCTCGCTCCATCAGGCTGCCGAGTACTTTCTCGGCGCCGAAGTATTCCGCGGCGATCTCCTCCGCTGCGCGGCAGTGGCCCTCATAGTCCGACT
>JAJFMS010000789.1 GCA_020696885.1 Armatimonadota bacterium
ACCACCGGCAGGAGCCCGGCATCGCGGAACCCGGCCACGGCGGCCACCCCGTGTCGCGCCACGCGCTTCGGGTCATCGCCGAAGGAACGGACGCCGATGATCGGGTTGGCGGGGTTGTTGTTCACGTCCACCGAGGGCGCGAAGTCCACGTCGAAGCCCACCGCGGCCAACTGCTCCCCGATGCTGCGGGCCACCCCGCGCGTGAGGGCGACGTCGTCCAGGAGCCCCAGCGCCATGTTGCCGGGGAACACCATGCCGGGCAGCGGCATCCGGCTGACGCGCCCGCCCTCCTGATCGATGCCGAGTAGCGGCGGCACCGCGGCGTCTCGGCGGAGCCTCTCCGTGAGCGCCGCGACCTCCGCGGGCGAGCCGAGATTCCGGGTGAACAGGACCATCCCGCCCACGCCCAGCTCTTCCACCAGGAAGCGGGCGTGCTCGTTATAGGCGCGCGGCTCCGGTTCCGGGGCCTCGCCCCAGCCGCACCACAAGAGTTGTCCTACCAGTTGCTCGAGGGTCATGGTGTCGGGGTTGCTCTATCGGCCCGAGAGCCGGGCGGCGAAGACCCCCGCGGCGGCGGTGGTCCGGAAGAAGAGGCGGTCCTGGTCCAGCGTGCGACCCATCGACACCAGCACGTCGCGGTAGCGCTCGATCGCCGCCCAGGAGGAGTCCGGCTCCGTTACCTCGGTGCGGTGCTCCACGCCCACGCCGTTCGGGAAGCCGGGTGGGTGGGGATCCGCTACCGGCACGGTGACCGGAACTCGCAGGCTGCGGAGGATCGTGGCGGTGTGGTGGCTGAGCCCCTGGTGCCGCGCACGGGCCTCCGCCTCGCTGAGCCGGGGGATGAGGATCGGCCGGCCGCCCAGGAGGTCGGCGGCGTGGAGCGCCTCGACCACGGCCAGCCCGCTGAACCCCAGCTCGGTCCCGGTCCCGGCGTTGCCGGGCCCCTGGGTCACCAGGATCAGGTCCGCGCCGGCTGCGGCCCGCGCTACTGCGAGCCCGCTGTAGACGTTGATCGCTTCCAGGTCCCCGCCGAACGACTGCCCCACGGTGACGGTGGCATCGAGGACCCCGTCCGCGCGCAGCCGGTGGATCAGACCGCTGAACGCCAGCGGCAGCGCGGCGGAGTCCAGGTGCACCAGCACGATCCGCGCCCCCGGCGCCGCCGCACGGGCGGCCACGGCCGCTGCCCCCGCCTGGCTGAGCAGCTCCGCAGCCACCACGGGGGCGCCATCCAGGCTGCGGAACGCCTCCAGGGCTGCGCGATGGGGGGAGACCTCCTCCTCGGCAGCGCAGACCCGGAGCTGGAGCGGCGTATAACGCAGCTTTAAGATATGACCGGCGTCCCGGCTGGTAAAAGTAGGGTAGACGTCGGACGAAGGGTTCTGGTCGAGGCGCGCAATGACGAAGTGGGCGCCGCCGGTGCCGAGGCTGAGGGAGACGGCCGTGGTATTCAGCCACACGAGATCGCCCGCCTGCAGCGGTCCCGCCAGGGAGCCGTACGCGATGGCAGTTTCCGGTGACCCGTCCAGGTCCACCTGCCATTCGGAGCAGTCGCCGCGCACCGCCGTACAGGCGATCAGGCGGCCCGAGCGGCGCTCGAGACGGAGAGGCTCCTCGTCCGGCACGGGATGCTTAACGCCGCGAGGCCCCTTCGAGCGCGCCCAGCCAGGCCTCGAAGCGGTGACGGAGCCAGGAGTTCTGCTCGACGTTAAGGTTGCACCAGCGGAGGCCGGCGCGCTCACCGTCGCACCAGACCACCTCGGCCTCGAGCAGTTGCGACGACTCGTTGATGGCGTCGGTGAGGATGAGCCGGTGCACTTCACCGGGGTAGACCGGCACGTCCACGAGAATGGCGATTCCGGTGCGGCTCACGTCGTGAACCAGGGCGGGCAGACCGTCTACGAACAGCGGGGGGCAGCCGAGCCGGGGCTGGCGGCGCCTCTCACCGGGCTCCACGCGTAAGCCGCGGGGAGCGGGGATGAATCGCGGAACGACCTGGGAAGCTCTGGCGACGGACATGAGACCTCCTCTTTCCTCGTGTCCAGAAACGACGGATGCTCCTGTGGTTCGGTTGTATCGCGGTATCAGAGCAGCGGCAACGTCAACTGGCGGCGGCTCTCCGAAACGGCGGCGACCGGCGGCGTGGCAACTGCAGCTCCCGGTTCCGGCAGCAGCAGCGAGAGCTGGGTGTCCGCAGGTTCCAGCCGCGTGGGCGGCGGCAGCGGCGCGCCGGTGTGCGCCGGGCACACCGCACGGAAGTCGCAGCTCACGCAATGGTCGCCTTTGCACGGATTCCAGCGCCGCTCCCGGCCGAGGTCGTCGCCGGTGGCGATCACCCACTTCGCCAGCTCCGCGCTCTGCTTCGGGGAGCGGGTGGTGGTGCGCTGGATGTTGTGGCGCAGGAAGTAGAGGGTGAGCGCGTCCGGCGAGATGCCCTGGCTCTCTTCCAGCGCGAGGTGGTAGAGGGCCAGCTGGAGGTCCCCGTCCACCACCTCCTGGGAGCGGACTTCCCGGTCCAGCTTGTAATCGATCACCTCGTAGCCGGAATCGGTGGCGTCTACCCGGTCCATCGCGCCGGTGAGGATGTGGGCGCCCATCGGCACCGCGAACTTGTGCTCCAGCAGCACCGGGCGGCACGGCCGCTCCAGGTTCGCGGCGTGGTAGTCCTGGAGGATCTGCAGCCCTTCCAGGTAGTCTCGCGTCTCGGCCACGCCCGGGTCCTGGAGCGCCCCGTAGGCGCTGTCATACGCCGCCTTCACCTCTTCCCAGCGCGGCGAGCCGTTCCGGGCATAGGTGAGCCACCGCATCAGGGCGTGGTGGATCCGGCGCGCGGCCCGGAAGAGGCGCCGGGGCCGGCGAGGGAGCCGCTCCACGTAGGTAAAGCGGTAGCGCAGCGGGCATTGACGATACGTGTTGAGCTTCGAATAAGAAAGCCGCACGGCTGGATCGCGCCTCCTCGCAGCGGGTCCCGGCACCCAAATGCTTACCGGCCAGGCCCGAAAGAGAGATTCGGCGGTGGGCAGGGCAGTTCCTTTTGCCGATCGGCCTGTGCCGTGAATTTTACGATCCTGAATGTAGGGGCAACGCATCTGCCCCAGCTCCGGAACCCGACCGCTCGCCTCCTCCGGCAACTCGAACCCCAAAGCCCGGTTCCGCCCGGAGCACCGCCGCCATGCACCCCACCGCAGCCCCAAACACCTGAACACCGAACACCCAACACCGCGCGCAGCGCCTCCCTCCAACATTTCCTGAACAAATTTTTTGGCTTCGTGCCTGGAAAGAAGGAATGCGTGCGTGGCACGTCGGAATTCTCTCCGACTTCGGCAGTGCTTGC
>JAJFMS010000790.1 GCA_020696885.1 Armatimonadota bacterium
TCCTGTGCTACCGTTCAACGCTCACGGGCCGGTCGCCGGGTTCGCCTCATCACCAGTGGCGCGGTCTGGCTGTCGCCGTTACTCCGGCAATCTTACAGGATGGAGCCGGACGCGCGAAAGCGGCGGTCCGGAACATGCCGGACCGCCGCTCAAGTCTGTGGGCTGCCGCGCAGAGGTTAGGCTGCTGCGGTGGCTTCGGCTTCCGCTGCCGGCTCTTCGGCCGCCGCGGGCACTTCTTCCACCGGCTCCTTTTCGGCCACGAGCACCGGCACCTGGACCGACAGGCCGCGCATCAGCTTCACGTTGACGCGGTAATCGCCCAGGGCGCGAATCGGGGTGCGGAGGTCCACGTCACGGCGATCGATCTCACGACCGGCCATGCCGCTGAGCACCTTTGCGATCTCGACGCTGGTGATCGAGCCGTGGATGCGGGTGCCGCCCTCGACGGGGCGGTGGATGATGACCACCCGCTTGCCGCGGAGGTTGTCCGCCACCTGCTGCGCCGCGGTGCGCTCGCGCTCCTCGCGCTGCTTGGCAGCGGAGATGCGCTTCTGGTAATCCTTCACGTTCCCTTCGGTGGCGGGAATGGCGAGGGCACGCGGCAGCAGGAAGTTGCGCGCATAACCCTGCTTGACCTCGACGAGCTCCCCGGTATGGCCCAGATCCCGAACGTCGGCTTTCAAAATGACTTTCACGTATTCGTCTCCCTCGATGCGCGCACGACGCCCCGTCGATGTCGCGCCCAATTATGCAAGATTACCGGCTATAACGCAAGCCGAAGACCGGGTCGGCGCGTTTGGCCAGGTTGTTGATGCCCAGCGTGAGGTCGAACCCGGAGCGGAGCGGCACAAAACCGTGCACGTCCAGCCTCGGGCTGTCCACCCCATACAGATCCAACGTGAGCGGTGGGCGCTGGCGGCTACCCAGGTCCAACCCGACTCCCAGCTTGGACGCGTGCACCCCGTATCGTGTCCAGATTCCCGGGCGGAGCTGCTGTCCAGCCTGCACGTTGAAGTTGTTCTGTTCGCCGAAGTCGAAGAACCCGAGCCGGTAGTAGGTGTTCTGAGACCACGGAATAGTAGCGTTAAAATCGATCCGCGTCCGGTTTGAGCTAAACCCGCGCGTGATCTCGGTGCGCAGCTCGGCGTCCGCGACCCGCTCGCCGAGGCTTTTAGCCGTTTTTCCGCCGCTGCCGACCACGGCTTCCACCCGGCGGATCAGGTCGGAGGCCTGGGCGCTCACCTCGTTCAGGCGGCTGAGGCTCTGCTTCAGGTCTTGCTGAACTTCTTTATCACCGGTGATCACGCGCACATCGTCGGTGATCTTCTTCAGGCCTTCCGTGGCGTCACGGACGTTCTTGGCGGTGGCCTTCAGGTCGGCGCGCAGCTCCGTATCACCCAGGAACGAGCGCGTTTCGGTCAGCGTGCCTTCGAGCTGCTTGAGCGTGGAGTCGACTCGCTCCAGCACGGTCTTCAGCCGCTCCCGGTTCTCGCCGAGGACGGCGCGTGTGTCGGTGACGAGGCCGCCGGCGTTCTCCACCACCGTCCCGGTGCTCTTCACCACGCCGGACATCTCCCGGACCGTGCTGCGGGTGTCCTGCACCAGGCCGCGCGTGTCCCGCATCAGCTCCCGGGATTCCGCGGCCGTGCCCTGGAAACTGCTCATCAGGTTCTCGGTGCGCTTCAGCGTCCGGTTCACCTGGCTGGAGGTGGTCTGGAGGTTGTCCATCAGGCCTTCCACGCGGCCGGTGGCGTGCTCCATGTTCTTCGCGATCTTGACGCCGCTCTCGGACACCTTCTCGAAGTTGGAGGCGGTCCGAGTGAAGCTCTGGCGCATCTTCTTGTCCCCCACCATCTCGTTCAGGTTGCCGGCCAGCAGGTTCATCCGTTCCGCGAGCTGGTTGACGTTGGTGAGGAGCTCGTCCGACTTCGCCATCACGTCGTCCGACGAAGGACCGGCCAGGCCGGTCAGCACCTCCGGCTCCGGTGAGACGGACGCGGTGGCCGCGTTCGGAGTAATCTCCACGAACGGCGGGCTGAACCCGAACAGCCCGCCGACGATGCGGATGCTGTCCGCCGCTTTCACCTTGTACCGGTCGCTCAGGCGGAGCCGCAGCACGGCGTTGCCGGCCGGGTCCAGCATCACCCGCTCCACGTTGCCGAGGTCCACGCCACGGACGCGCACGAACGCGCCTTCCTGAATGCCCTGGGCGTTCGGGAACATCACGTCCCGGGTGTAGCTCTTCCCCTTCTGGAGGGTGCTCCGCAGGGAGAACGTGGCGAAAGCCAGCAGCGCCAGCGCTACCAGGGTGGTGATCCCGACCTTTGCCGCTTCACTCAACCGCATGGAACTACCCTACTATCTGGATCGGCCCGTCCGCCCGACCCTCGATGAACTGCCGTACTACCGGATCCTGGCTGGCCTGGATCTCCGCCGGGGTGCCGACCTCGATGATCCGCCCGTCGTGGAGCATCGCGATCCGATCCGTGCAGCGGAGAATGCTGGGCACGTCGTGCGACACGATGACGGAAGTCACCCCGAGGCGGTCTCGCACGCTGACGATCAGGTCGTCGATGACGCGCGCCACCACCGGGTCCAGCCCGCTGGTGGGCTCGTCGTAGAACACCACTTCGGGATCGACCGCCAGCGCCCGCGCTAAACCTACCCGTTTGCGCATGCCGCCGCTCAACTGGGCTGGGAACAGCTCTTCGGTTCCCTCCAGCCCCACGGCGGCCAGCCGCTCCCGCGCGGTCTCCCGCAGCCGGCTCTCCGACTTCACTCCATGGTACCGCAGTCCGAACACCACGTTCTCGAAAACGGTGAGCGAGTCGAACAGTGCCGCGTACTGGAAGACCATGCCCATCTTACGCCGCTGGTCGTTCAGCCGGCTCTCATCCAGCGCGGTGATGTCCACCTCGCCCACGCGGATCGTGCCCCCCGTGGGGCGCTGCAGGCCGGCCAGGCATTTCAGCAGGCTCGTCTTGCCGCCTCCAGAGATCCCCATGATCGCCAGCACTTCGCGCGGCGCGATATCCAGGTCGACCCCCCGCAGGATCGACCGGCCGGGCACCGCGAACTCCAACTGCTCTACCACCACGCCTACGCTCATCGGTACTGGATCGCGCTGGCGCCGAACATCCACTCGGCCAGGAAGTAATCCGCCACGTAAACCAGCACGATGGCGGTGACGACGGAGGCGGTGGTGCTCCGTCCGACCCCCGCCGCGCCGCCGCGGGTGCGGAGCCCCTGGTTGCAGCCGACGACGGCGATGATCGCGCCGAAGACAAAGGTCTTGATGAGGCCGAGGACCAGGTCCCGCGGCGTCAGTAGATC
>JAJFMS010000791.1 GCA_020696885.1 Armatimonadota bacterium
CGCCCTCTACTTCGCGATCGGCTGCGTGGTCGCGCTCAAACGCTCACCACCCGCCGTGCTGCTGGCAGGGGCGTGCCTGGGTCTCCTCGGGGGATTCCGGCCCACCGATGTGGTGTTCCTGACGCCGGCGTTCCTCTGGACGCTGGGTTGTGTGTGGCGTCGAGAACGCAACCCACGACTCGTCCTCGGCGCGGCCGGGCTCGCGGTCGGGCTTACCCTCGGCTGGTTGGCGCCCACGCTGGCCAATACGGGTGGGCTGGACGGCTACCTCCAGAGCCTGCGAGATCAGGGGCACCTTCTCTCCCGCACCAGCACCTTTCTGGGAGGCTGGCCCGCCTTTCTGGACGCTCGTTTCACCGCTGCGCGCAGTCTTTGGAGCCTGCTCGGCGCGGCGTGGCTGCCGGCGGCGCTTGGGCTCGCGGCGTGGGGCTACTCCGCGGCGCGGGGCAGGGAGCGCGGTAGCGGAGCGTCCCCCGCGATCCTGGGACTGCTGATCGTCGCTCCGGCCTTCCTCTTTTATCTGCTCGTCCACTTCAACTCGCCGGGGTATACGCTCACCTACGCCGGCTACCTGGCGGCCGTGGGGGCGGCCCTCGGATCCCGATTGCTCCCGCCCTTCCGGCGTGAAGACACGAAAGCGTCGCCGGGTAGGGAAAGCGCAATCGCACTGGCGTTCGTGATCGGTTTGATCGTAATCGGCAACGGCACGCTGTTTCTCCGGGGCTGGCCGGGAGCCATGAAGTTCGGGCAGCGGTCCTTAAGTGCGGCGGAGCTTCGGGATCACGACCGGTACTACGGTGAGGTCGACGCCTTCCTCCGCCGCAATCATCCGTCGGAGCCGGTGCACCTGCTGTGCTCCTGGACAGCCACCGACGGCCTGCGGGTGGTGCAGACCCTGCTGCCGGAGCGGGCCTCCGACATCTCCCAGGCGGTGGCGCACCACCCGGAGCTTCCGGCAGCGTTCGGGAGCCTCTCGTGGCTCCGGCTGGTGACGCCGGCCGAGGTCCGCGCCGGAGACCGGTGTGGGAGCTTGGGGGAGTGGGAGTATGGGAGCGGAAGGCGGCGCTAGGCGCCGCCGCCCACACGCCCACACGCGGATCAGGGACGCCGGCCGATCCGGACCGTGCGGCCTCGCCCCGGCATAGCGTGCCTCACTGGCAATATCCCCGCGTTCTCCTCGTGGATGCGGACCACTTCCGCAGCGGTGCGGCCTTCGAACCAGAGCATCTGGACGTGTGAGGCGATCTCTCCGCCCAGCAGGATGATCACGGAGACCAGCCAGGCCCAGACGAGGAGCACCACCACGATCGATAGCGACCCGTAGATGAGGTTGTACCGGGCAAGCTTCTGGATGTAATAGACGAACAGCGGTCGCGCGACCATGAACAGCAGCACTGCCGAGACGGCTCCGGCTAGCGCGGCGGCTCGGTCCGTGTAGCTCCGCGGCACGTGCCGGTAGACCACGTAGAACGTGGTCAGCAGCAGCGCCGGGAGCGTGGCGCTCTTGACGCTCTGGAACAGGAAGTCGCGCTGGTGCGGCAATAAGCCCAATACGCGCCAGAGCAGCCCGAGCCAGAAGGCGGAGGAGACCGCCAGCAGGAACAGCAGCCCCACCGAGAGGAGCATCAGGACGTCGATCAGCAGCCGCGCGCGCCAGCGGTACGGCTCATCGACGTCGTAGGCGACGTTCAGGGCCTGGGTGAGCGTGGCGAACACCCGGCTCCCGCTCCAGAGCAGTACCAGCGCGGAGACCCAGCCGGCGGGGCCGCTATCATGCACTGCCTGCCGGACGGTGGCGGAGATCAGTGCCTCGCCTTCCGGGACGAACTCCCGGATGAGCCACGCGGCACGAGTGATCGCCCACTCGGGATCCACGAAGTTGGCGGCGACCGACGTGAGCGCCAGGAGCAGCGGGAACAGCGAGAGGACGGCGTAGTAGGAGATCGCCGCGGCCCACTGGGGGCCGTTGTCCGTGAAGAGATCCTTCCACGCCAGCCAGAGGAGTTGCGCGATCCGGAGCGGCCATTCGCTCGCCTTCTCGGGGCGACGCCATGCAGGGGGCGTGATCCCTTCCGTGGGTGCTGGTGGTGGTTTCATGAGCCGATCGTCACTCCTGCCTTCGGTTCGCCCCCCACCGCTCCGCCGGTCAAGGCCAGCCTGGCCCGTTCGCCCCTCTCAAGCTTGATACAATACCTTTCGATACAGGCAGCGGTACGGGGGCGGGATCAGGGTGATGCAGGATCAGGACGAGGAGAGTCCGGCCAAGCCGGTGGGCGCCGAAGCGGTGGAGATTGAATCGTTCTACCGGGCGGGACGGTTTCTTAGCTCAATCCTGGATATCGACGAGTTGCTGCGCGCCATCCTCGAGGAGGGGCTGGCCGCCGTGCGCGGTACCCGCGGGTTCGTGGGCCTGGTGAACCGGACCACCGGCCAGTTGGAGCTGCGGATCACGGCCGGGCAGGGCTGGGACGTCCCCCCGACCAGCACCATCCCGATCACGGACGAGCCAGGAAAGGGGATCACCATCTGGGTGGTTCGCACCGGCATCCCCTACGTCACCGGTGACACGCACCGCGATCCGCACTACGTGATGTTCTTCCCGGACGTCCGCAGTGAGCTCGCCGTACCCCTGGTCAACCGGGACGGCCGCACCATCGGCGTGATCAACGTGGAGAGCGAGCAGACGGACGCCTTCAGCCAGCGCGATCTCCAGCTCCTCGTGGCGCTGGCGAACCAGGCGGCCATCGCCATCAGCGTGGCCAACTACCGGGCGCGCGAGGCCGGGCTGATCGAGATCGGTAACGAGCTCACGTCCAGCATGGATATGGACGCGCTGCTCGCGTGCGTGGTGGAGCGCTCGGCGGAGCTGCTGCGCGCGGACGACTGCTCGCTGTTCCAGCTCAACCCGGATGGGGACCGGCTGATCCTGCGCGCCTCCGGAAAGCTGCTGCAGCCCTATGTGGGGACGGTCACCTACAAGTTGGGCGAGGGGCTTACCGGCTGGGTGGCCCAGCATGGCCAGACCACCCGGGTCTCCGACGTGCGGAGCGACGATCGGTGGCGGGGGCTGTATCCGGAGCTGCCGCAGGAGTCGTTGGAGTCGTACCTCGCGGCGCCGGTGTATACCCGGAGCGGGATGTGGGGCGTATTGCGGGTGGTGCGCCGCAAGCTTGCCAGCTCGATTATCCGGAACGACTTCACGGACCGCGACGAGCGGCTGCTGACGACGCTGGCCCGGCAAGTAGGGGCCGCGATCACGCAGCAGACCCTGGTGGACCGCCAGCTCCAGATGGAGCGGATGGCGGCCTGGGGGGAGATGTCCGCCCGCTCCGCGCACATGATCGGGAACAAGGTGTTCGCTCTCAAAGGCCAGTTGAACGAGCTGGAGTACCTCGCCGCGCGCCCGGACTTCTCCCGGGAAGACGTGCTCGAGGTGGTGGAGCGGGCGAAGAACGGGGTCTTCCGCCTGGAAGAGATCCTGATGGAGTTCCGCGATTTCCTGATGGCCACCCACCTGGAGCGAAAGCCGGTGGATCTGAACGAGCTGGTGGCGGCGACAGTGCGGGAGACATTCGGGAAGGGCGGCGGGTTGGACGTGCAGGTGGACCTGACGCCCGGGCTGCCGCGCGTGGCGGCGGACGCGGCCAAGCTGCACCGCGCCATCTCGGAGCTGCTGGAGAACGCGGTAAACCACCAACTGGAGGGCGGCGAGATCCGGATTATCACCGGCCCCTGGGGGCCGGAAGAGCGGGAGCGCTACCCGGCGGTTCCGTTTACCGGACCCTGGACCCAACCCGGGGGAGCGGTGCGACTGGAAGTGCTGGACCGCGGCCCGGGGATCTCGGAGGAGAACAAGGGTCGTTTGTTTACCCCGTTTTTCACCACCCGCTCGAAGGGGATGGGGCTCGGGCTCTCGATTGTGAAGGGCATCGTGGATGCCCACCAGGGAGCGATCAGCGAGGTGGGCCGCGAAGGCGACGGCGCTCACTTCCTCATCGTGCTCCCGGCTCTCTCTCCACACGAGGGGGTTTGAACGATTTCACCGCAAAGGCGCAAAGGACGCGAAGGGCCGCAGATAAGGGAATGGCTGGAGAGTTTTAGCCGCAGATGAACGCGGATACACGCTGATGACGGGACCAGATAGATAATGAATGGCTGCTTCGCACCTGACAGAAGTCGCCCCCGGTGGTGGGGAAGAAGTAGCCCGGCAGCTTTC
>JAJFMS010000792.1 GCA_020696885.1 Armatimonadota bacterium
CGGAGGTAGTCCCGGAACGCGGTGAGACCCGGCCGGTTTCCCTCCACGCGGATATCGTCCGCGGTAAGGCTGCTGAACACCTCGCAGCGCCGCCGGGCCCGCGTAATGAGCACGTTCAGGCGGCGCTCGCCGCCGTCCCGGAGCAGCGGGCCGAACTGCTGCCGGATCACGCCGGAGAGGTCAGGGCCGTAGGTGACGCTCACGAAGACCACGTCCCGCTCGTCGCCCTGCACGTTCTCCAGGTTCTTCACGTCCAGCGGCTCGTGCGAATGCAGCGCGCGGAACCGGGTGAACAACTCCGGCTCCCGGCGCTCCCGGATCTGGAGGAGATCGTAGATCAGGTCCGCTTGCGGCTTGTTCATCGCCGCCACCATCAGGCTGTGACGCGGGCTCTCCCGGAGGTGCGCCGCCACCGCCTCCACCACCCGCTCCGCTTCGATCCGGTTGACCCGGGCCCGGGCGCCGCCCTCGTACACTGCATCCGGAAGGTGATGGAACACCACGCCGGTCCGGCTCCCCTCCGCGACCGCCGAGGCGCTGGGGAACACCACCAGCCGCCCTTCGTAGAACATCTGGTTGGAGGGCTCGATGAGCGCGGAATCCAGGCTGCGATAGTGCCAGCGCAGATCCGGACGGCGCACGCGGCCCACCGCCACGGCGCTCATCATGCTGAGGATGCTCTCCAGCTTGCGCGCTTCCTGCCCCAGCTCTCCCGCCTCGTCCAGCTCCTCCCCGGAGGTCTCCTCGTCGTCCATCACGCGATCGAAGAAGCTGGTGGGAGGCATCTGGCGAGTGTCCCCCACCACGATCGTCTGCCGGCCGCGGACAATGGCGCAGAGGGCGTCCTCCGGGCGCACCTGGGAGGCCTCGTCGAAGATCACCATATCGAAGGGCGGCAGCTCCGGCGGCAGGTGGACCGCGGTGCTAAGCGGGCTCATCATGAACACCGGCTTGATGCGCGTCACCGCTTCCCCGGCCCGCTGGAGAATCCAGCGGATCGGCTTGTGCCGCCGCTGCAGCTCGCATTGCTGCCGGAGCAAGAGCAGGTTGCCCGCGGCGCCGCCGAAGGCGGGCAAGCGCTGCTGGTGAGCCAGCCGCACGCGTGCGCGGTTGTAGCTCAGTTTGAAGTCGTCCAGGGAGCGATACTCCGCAATGGCCAGCTCGTGGGCTGCGCGGTCGAAAGTCCGCAGCGACGGCCGCTCCGCGATCGCCTCCCGCAACACCCCCTCGTAGTAGGCGCGAAGGTAGGCGGTCTCCAGGAGCTCTCCCGCCATGGGCCAGCGCACCGCCACGTCCACGACGCCATCCAGTCCCACGGAGAGCGCCTGTCGCATCGCCCCGGCAAAGTGGAGGTATCCCGGTAAATCCGCGAGCCGCTCGGACCACCGCCGGACCCGCTCGCAGACGGCGTCGAGCGCCTCCTCCCCGACAGCGAGCGGAACCTTCAGGTGGCTCGCAACCACTCCGTAGCGCCCCATCGCGGCCGAGGTGAGCCGCTCCGCCTCCTCCACCCGGGGCATCAGCTCCGGTGCGGTCACCTGCCCGGACAGGAGGTCCAACAGCCCGGCAGGGAGGGCGGCGCCCGCCACGTCCGCGTGGAGGCGAAGGACCCATTCCAGCAGCCGCTCCAGCAGGTTCGGGTCCGAGTCCGGCCCACGCCACTGCACGCCGAACAGGCGCGACATGGCACTCCTAGCCTCTTGGATCGCGATCAGGTCCGCGCGAGCCTGAACGAGGTCTCGCAGCAGGTCGCGCTGACCAAGTGGATCACGGGGCCCGGTAGGGGTGAGCTGCTTCTCCAGCTCCTTCCGGGCCTGGCGGAAGCCGCCGGAGAGGAACCGGTACCACCGGGGCGCCTGGTCCTCGTAGATCGGTAAGGAGCCGCTCCAATCCTGCTCCCAGGCGGAAGCGGTGACCTCCCGACTGCGCCGGGCGAAGAGGTCCTGCCGGCTCTGCAGCCGTGCCAGCGTCTCCCGCACCCGCGGCGCTTCATCCGCCCAGGTGCTCAGCCGCAGGGCTACCCCGTCCAGCGGGGGAGCGTCCAGCGCGCGCTCCGCGCACCGGCGGAGGATCCGCACGTCGTCTACCCGGGCTGGGGGCGCCACCCGGAGCGCTGTGGCCGCAGCCCGTACTGCGCTTCCGGCAGCTTCCCAGGCGCCCACGGCCTCCTGCAGATCCTCCTGGAGATCCAGCCGAAGGGCGGGATCCAGGTGCTCCAGACCCACGCCCCAGAACGGGTGCTCCCGCGGCACGCCGATCTCCCGGACCCGAGCCTGCAGCGCCGCCACGGCCGGGATCCTCTTCCGTGCCTCGACCTCGGGCCAATGCCGCAGGCGTGCAAAGTCCACGCGGCCGGGCCGGTCCTGCGCCGTCTCCCGCGGCAGGCTTGCCAGCCGGGCCATCGCCTGGAACGGCGTGCATCCGAAGCGCGCCAGCGGCTGGTTGATCGCGGCGGCGTGGTCGTTGAGGCGGTCTCGCAGCTCCGTCAGCCGCGCCACCCGCTCGTCCTCCGAGCGCACGGTGATCGCCCGCTCCACGGTGGACTTCAACTCCGCATAGAACTCGCGCCGGTTGGTGAGCTTGTCATGCAGATCCAGGCAGAGCGAGCCGAGACCGGCTTCCTCCAGGCGCCGCTTCACCACCTCCAGCGCGGCCCGCTTGGCAGAGACGAAGAGTACCTTCTTCCCGGCCTCGACCGCCTCCGCAATGATGTTGGTGATGGTCTGGGACTT
This sequence comes from Armatimonadota bacterium, assembly GCA_020696885.1. The sequence continues at coordinate 2,733 of JAJFMS010000792.1, forward strand.
CCCGGTGCCGGGCGGTCCTTCCACAACGATGGAGAGACCGGAGGCCGCGCGGATCATAGCCAGCGTCTGGGAGCTGTCCGCGTCGTAGACCTCGTGGCACTCCGCCACGGGCCGCACCTCGTCCAGGTGCGACGTCTCCGTAACCGGCGAGTCCGGAGTCTCGAACCCGCCGCCGAGCATGGAGATCAGGTCCGGGTGCTGCCACGGCTTGCCGCCCTCCGGCCACCCTTCTCCGCCCAGGTCTACGTACATTGCGTACTTCTCGTAGTTGAAGAACCCGAGCGCGATCTCGTCGGGCAGCACGGCCCAGTCGCCGCGGGACCGGACCGTGCTGCGAACCGACTCGAAGTAGACCGCCACCGGCTCCTCATCACCGAAGTGCGGGAGGCTCAAGCCCAGCTCCTGGAGCTTGGCGCGCAGCGGCAGGTTGTCCCCCACGTCGCCGCCGGCATGCACCAGCCGGAGCGTGCCGTTCCCCTGCCTTTCCAGGCTCACCGGCACGAACAGCAGCGGTGCCCGGCAGGCCCGGCTGGAGCCCGGCTCACGCCACTCCAGCATGCCGAGGGTAAGGAAGAGCGTGTCGATGCCCAGCTCC
>JAJFMS010000793.1 GCA_020696885.1 Armatimonadota bacterium
GACCTCCTGGTCGCGTACAACGAGCAGGCGCTGGAGAAGGTGACCCGGCTGTTCCGGCAGGTCCAACCCACGGTGGTGATCACCCACAGCCCGGCGGACTACATGCTGGACCATGAGATGTCCAGCGCCCTGGCCCGCGCCGCCGCGTTCGGAGCCCCGATCCGGAACTTCTGCTGCGACCGGGGCCACGCGCCGGCTCTGGAGCACATCCCGCACCTCTATTACGCGGATCCGATCGAGGGGAAGGACCCCCTGGGGCGCCGGATCGAGCCGGGCTTCTGCATCGACATCAGCTCCACGCTAGACCTGAAGCGGGAGATGCTGTGCGCCCACGCCAGCCAGCGGGAGTGGCTGCTCCAGCACCACGGCATGGATGAGTACGTGAAGGCGATGGAGGAGTGGGCGGCGCTGCGCGGGAGTGAGTGCGGGGCCGCGGCGGCGGAAGGCTTCCGCCAGCACCTGGGGCACAGCTACCCGCAGAACAACCTGCTGGGTGAGTTGCTGGGTAGCCGTCCCTGACGGCTATGGGGTCGCTCGGCAAAAGCCCGCTACCCGCCCGGCCGTAAACGGACCGGGCTACTCAAGCAAACGCCCGTAAACGGGCCTCCCTCGGTTGTCCCACAGGCCCCTTCAGGGGCGTTCGGTCGGATAGGCAGGTCCGTTCACGGCCTGCCGGGCACTGGGCTCCGCCACCTATCCCCGGTGCAGCACCTGGTGCTCCGGCTCCACGGCGTGCCGGCGGGCCACGCTGGACGCCGGGGGATCCAGCGCCAGGATGATGTCGTTGTTCTGGATGCGGAGCTGCCGGATCTCCTCGCGGAGCTCACGGACCTCCGTCGCCAGCGCCTCGTTGGCCCGCCTGCCGCGACCTTCGAGAGCGGTCTTGATCGTGTTCACTACTGCGAAGCCGAGCCCGGCGGTGCAGGAGATCGCCACGACCGACACGATCATCGTTGCGAAGTCCATCGTCCCCTCCTACCGATCGTTGAGGCCGTCGATCAGACGGCCGCTGCTGTGCGTTCGGAGCCGCTCCACCTGGGCCCGCAGCCACTGCCGGTCTTCAGGTCGGCCGCGCAGCGCGGCTTCCTGGTCCAGCACGAAGTCCTGGAACCGGCCGCGGTACTCGCCGCGCTCGAACGCCTGCTTCACCGCCCGCACCGCGCCCCAGTTCGACACCACCAGCCGCACGATCACGAGGTTCTCCGAGGCCTCCCCGGCTACCTCCGCCTGGCCCACCAGGGCGCGGGGCAGTTCCGGGCTGCCGTCCGGAAACGCTCCGGGCCAGGCCGGCGGCGCGTTCTCCGGGCTGCAGTACACCTGGATGCCGGTAGGCCGCGCCCGGAAATACCCGCCGTGCACCAGGTCCAGGACCGCGGCGGAAGCAAGCATCTCCCGCCACTCTTCAGACGGGAGCACGAGCTGATCGATTTCTAAGGACACGGGGGATGGGGGAGTAGTGGAGTGTTGGAGTAGTGGAGTGTTGGGTTGCCGGTGCCCGTACGGGCGATCCGCACTACTCCATTACTCCTCTTCCTACGACAGGCTCGTAATCGGGCCGAGGGCGAGTAGGGTCAGGGCGTCGAAGGGGCGCCGGTCGAGGAAGCGGCGGACGTCGTCCAGGGAGATCGCCAGGTACTGGTCGATCACCTCGTCCAACGGCCGGTTCTCGGCGCGGTACTGCCAGTCGAAGCCCACGTGGAACAGGCGTCCGCGCGGCGTCTCGTCGTGAATCACCAGGGCGCTGGCGGCCTTCCGCTTGGTGCGCTCCAGCTCGTCCTCGGTGAAACCGCCGTCCATCGCCACGCGCAGCACCTTCCGGATCCGGTCCACTACTTCCTGTGCGTTCTCCGCCCCGCAAGAGGCATACCCGAAGAACGCTCCGGAGCCGTCCTCCTCGTCATGACTCTGGCGGACGGAGTCGGCGAGGCCGGGCTCCACCAACTCCCAGTAGAGCCGGCTCCCGTCGCCGCCGCCCAGCATGTCCGTGATCAGGTCCGCGATGCGCCGCTCCTCGCTCTGCGCCGGCACGCCGGGCGAGACGAAGCAGAGATGCACCCGGTGGATCTTGTCGTTGGGGATCACCTTCACCCGGGATTGAGCCTCGAACCGAGGGAACGGCCGCGGGCTGTCCGCGGGGCTCCACTTCCGGCTCTGGCGCTCCACGTGCTCCACCGCCTCGCGCCAACTGAAGTTGCCGGTGAGCGTCAGCAGCAGGTTGTTGGGCGCGTACCGCCGCTGCCAGTAGGCATGCATCTGGTCGCGCTGCAGCGCCGTGATGCTCTCCGCGGTCCCCAACACCGACTGCCCCAGCGGGTGCCCCTCGTAATAGAACGACCGCGCTTCGTCCACCACGGTAAACTGCGGACGGTCCTTGTACATGGCGATCTCTTCCAGGATCACCTGCTTCTCCACCGTGAAGTCCTCTTCGCGGAGGGTGGGGTGCATCAGGTCGGTCAGCAGGTCCAGCAGGCGGGTCTGCTGCTCCGGGAGCACCGCCCCGTAGTAGACCGTGTACTCCTCGCCGGTGAAGGCGTTGTAGTCGGCGCCCATCTCGTCGAACTCGCGGTTGACGTCCTCGGCGGTGCGGCGGTCCGTCCCCTTGAACAGCATGTGCTCGAGGAAGTGGCTGACGCCGCTCACCTCCGCCGTCTCGTCGCGGGCGCCGGTGCGCACGAAGTAGCCGCCCGACATGCTCAGCGCGTTGGGGTTCTCCTCACCGATGATGGTGAGCCCGTTGTCCAGGACCACGTGCTGAAATCTCATTCCCTAACCTCCAATGCCTGCGGTCCGAGGGTGGCGACCGTAAAGTCTCGAGCCGGGTGGGCCTTCAAGTACGCCTGGATCGAGTCGACGGTGACCGCTTCGACTCCGGCGCGGATCTCTTCCATCGTGCGGATCTGGCCCAGAAGGTACTGGTCGCGGGCGATGCTTCCGGCCCTGGCCCGGGTCGCTTCGCTCTGCATCACCAGGTCGGAGAGCACGCCCACGCGCGCGCGGGCCAGCTCGTCTTCCGTGACGCCTTCTTCCAGGCGCCGGAGCTCGCCGATCAGCACGTCCAGCGTCTCCTGGCACCGCTCCGGCGTGGTGCCGGCGTAGGCGATGATGGCGCCCGAGCCCCGCACCGCGTGCGGCATCGCGCTCACCGTGTAGCAGAGGCCCCGCTTCTCCCGCACCTCCGTAAAGAGCCGCGCGCCCATCCCGCCGGAGAGGATCCGGATGGCCAGACGCATGTCGTAGTAGTCCGGATGACCCAGGGGCACCGTGGGGTACATCAACCCGATCTGCTCCTGGTTGGTATCCTGCTGGATGTGGCGATACCGCTCCC
>JAJFMS010000794.1 GCA_020696885.1 Armatimonadota bacterium
AGGGGATCCAGGGTCGCATCACTGCCTCCAGGGAAGCGCAGATGCTTCCAGGGGAATCTAACGGTTGCCAACCGGAAAAGGTAACGGTGAGCGGACGGGAGCGCCGCCGCTCACGCGTGTACCGGCACCGGGACCGCGGGCAGGGACTCCGGCGTGGGGACGTCGTCCACCACTTCGAACCCATACCGCTCCGCCAGGCCGACGAAGTAGTCGATGTTCTCGCTCTTCGTGTCGCCGCCCAGGCTCACCCGCTCGAAGCACTCGTCCAGGGCGATCAAGATCGTCTCGGCCATACAGGCGGGAATCTGGCCCGGCCCGAAGTGCACGTCCAACCGGTGCCGGAGTTGGCCCGGAGGACGCACGACCCCACCCGGAATCACCGTGACGCCCGGCACCCGATCGACGGATACGTCCACGTCCGCTGGTCGCCCGAGGTCGTAGATCACCGCGCCCGGCTGCACGTGGTGCTCGAACAGCACCGGGGCTACCGTGGAGGTGGCGGTGAAGATCATCTCGGCTTCGGAGCAGTCCTGCAGCTCGGTGCTGACTACCACCGTAGTGCCCCCGGAGCGGCGCCGGAGCAGCGCCGCGGAGCGCTCCAGCCGCTCGAGGTCCGTACCGATCATTATGAGGCGCCCGATCCGGCCGACGAGCTGCCGGCAGATGCCGAACCCCACCACCCCGTTCGCGCCCACCACGGCGGCCGTCGACTCGAACGGATCGGCGCCCCGGCTGGTGAGATGGGCCAGGACCACCGGCACGGCCTGCTTGACGGTGCCGGCCGTGTAGGCGCCGCCGTTGGTGATCGGGATGAACGGCGCCGCGGTCTGGACGTCCAGCCCCTTGTTCCCCACCACGCTCCAGTACGCGCCCAGCCCCAGGCAGCGAGCTCCCAGGTCCCGGGCGACTTCCGCTGCCTGGATCGCCCGGCGGACCGCCAGCTCCGGATGCTCTTTGATCATCTCCGGCAGCCAGGGCACCACTACCAGGTGGACCTGCACCGTTCGCCCATCCGGGATGGTGATCCCGTGGATCGTGTCCGACTTGATCGGCCGGACCAGCAGGATCAACTTCTTTAACACCCCTAGCGGGAGGAGGCCGCAGCGATAGAGGCCTGCGGCCCACGAGAACCGGCGGGTTTGCCACCAGTCCTCAGGCGTGATCGCGTGGATCAGGAAGGCACACGCGACCTCGTCCTTATCTACTCTCGCTAGGGGGACTTTTTCCCCCAGGCGCGGTTCCACTCCGTCGAGCAGGCGCCCGATGTTCTCTTTGTGCTTCCAGGTCACGAACAGCGCGGCGAGGACCCCGAACACCACGTAGGGCAGCTTCGCGTGCACGATCAGGAAAGCCACAGGGATGGAGCAGGCGGCCAGGATGCTGGCCAGGGAGACCCAGCCCCAGCGCCCCTGGGCGAGCTTGGGCAGCACGATCGCCAGCGCCCATACGGCCCCGACGATGGCGAGACCGGGCCAGGCGACCTGCCCGCTGACCACGAAGCCGATGATGGCGCCGAGGCCGGCTGCCACCGCCTTGCCCCGGGCGAAGCGGCGCTCCTTCAGGTAGAAGAACGCCGAATACGCGTGGCCGCAGATCGCCGCCAGTGGGGCCAGCATCACCAACCATGGGTTGATGGTCCCGCCGGTGAACACCGGAAGCGTGGCGATGATGGGCGGTGCGACGCCTTTGCCGATGTCCCCCAGCAGCGTGAGGAGGGCCGGAAACCAGCCCACCACCCGGAGCACATTGGTCGCGCCGATGTTGTGTGATCCGTACTCCCGGATATCGATCCCCCGCATCAGCTTGACGATGACGTAGCCGAACGGGATGGAACCCAGGATGTAACCGATCAGGATGGGCAATCCAGCGCGTAGCCCTTCGATCATGGAAAACCTGTTTGACGCGCCCGGCCGACACGGGTGGCCGCCGCTGCGCACGAGACGTTGAGCAGATGTTGCGAACGGTCTGCTCGTGGTGAGAGTTCACCTCACCTCATGCTATCGCCTCCCGCGCCGCCGGACGCGCGGAATGTCCGCGACGGGTGGATCCCGAGCGATAGCCTCCACCTTTAACCTTCGGCTCAGCGAACGCCAGACCACCCGATCCAGAGAAGGTAATCCACCAGGATCACCAGGAGCGCCGGCGCCAGGCCGTTCTGCACCACCGAGCCGTAGGCGCGGCCGCGCACCACGTCGAACTGCGCCTGCTCTCGCCAGAGCAGCGCCATGCCCGCCGTGGAGGCGGCGGCCACCAGTCCCGCGGCGCTCACCAGGCGGGTGGTCTCGGCGCTGGTCATCCCCAACAGCACCGGCTGCCAGGAAAGCGAGCCGGCAGGCCGAGCGGAGAGCGCCCACAGGCCCAGCGCCAGCACGCCCCAGCCGGCGAACGCGTGGAAGGAGCTGAGCACTAACCCGGTGGCCCAGCCCCACTTTTCCGTGCCGCAGATGGCGACCCCTACTGCCACCGTGGCCGCCGCCCGGAGGAACGCCAGGACGATCAGCTCCCCGGCACCCGCGTTGCCGCCGGCCCAGGTGAGCCAAAGCCAGAAGGCGCCGGAGTAGACCCAGGCGAGCCCCAGCCATCCGGCCGGCGAGATCGGGCTGCCCGGCCGCCGCATCAGCGGGCTCCTGCCGCCAGCCACACCGCCAGCTCGACCGCCGTGATCAGGACTCCGAACGGCAGCCCGCTGACGAGGACGGCCCGGAGCTGGCGCTTCCGGGGAATGCCCATGGCCGCACCCGAGCGCCGCAGCGACATTGCCGAGACGACGGCGGCCGCCACCAGGATCCGCGCTGCAATCATCGTGTAGCCTTCCAGGGTTCCGCCGGGGCGCCAGCCCCATTCCATGGCCACCAGCAAGCCGAAGTGTACCGGAAGTACCGCCGAAAAGAGGCCCTGGACCCACCAGGCCGGGAACAGCGCGTCCGTAAGCGATCCGTCATGCCCCCAGACGGCAACGAGGAACAGGAGTACGGAGCGGAGGATCTCCACCAGCCCGCCGGCCCAGGCGATCCGGTCGCGGCGCAGGAGCCCCGCCCCCAGCGCGGTGTACAAGCCGAGCCGCGTGAGCGCCACGGCCGCGACGGCGGGGTACGGAGCCCAGCGGCCGTACACGAACATCGGCCAGCCGAAGAGGAAGAGAAGCTGGGCCAGCGCGGCCAGCAGAAACCAGTAGGGAAGGAGAGCGGAGAGCGAGTCGGGGCTCTCCTCTGCGCCGTCGTCGGGACTATCGGTAGCGGATCGTTCTCTCACAGGCAGCAGTTGCGCGCGGAGGCCGCCGCGCCCTGCCCTCAGGCGGACCGGAGTGCCCAGAGCAGCGCTGCGC
>JAJFMS010000795.1 GCA_020696885.1 Armatimonadota bacterium
CCCAATGTCGTTATGAAGCCCCTTTCTCGCCGCAACTTCCTGACCCTCTTCCTGGTGATCGCCGCCCTCGGGGCCGGCATCCCACGCTCCCCCGCCGCAGCCAAGCCCATGAAAATCCCCGTCATCCTCGACACCGACATCGGCGACGACATCGACGACACCTGGGCGCTGGGGATGCTCCTGCGCTCTCCGGAGCTGGACCTGAAGCTGGTGGTGAGCGACGACGGGAAGCCGCTCTACCGGTCGAAGATCCTCGCGAAGTTCCTCCAGGCCGCGGGCCGCACGGACGTGCCGGTGGGCGTGGGGATCGACACGCCCAAGAAGGGTGAGGGCGGGCAGTCCGAATGGGTGCGCGACTACAACCTGAACCGCTACCCCGGCAAGGTCTATGCGGATGGCGTGCAGGCCATGATCGACACGATCATGAGCTCTCGGGAGCCGATCACGGTGATCGCCATCGGGCCGCTGCCCACGCTGGCGGCGGCGCTGGAGCGTGAGCCGCGCATCGCGACCAAGGCGAAGTTCGTGGGGATGCACGGCAGCGTGCGCGTGGGCTATGGCGGCAGCAAGACCCCCAGCGCCGAGTACAACGTAAAGCAGGACGTGGCGGCGTGCCAGAAGGTGTTCACCGCGCCCTGGCCGATGACGATCACCCCGCTGGACACGTGCGGGACCATCGACCTCCAGGGCGAGCGGTACCAGCGGATCCGGCAGTCCAAGGACCCGATCGCGGCCGCCATCACGGAGAACTACCGGCTCTGGAGCGGCTCGCAGAAGCGGCCCGCCGGCCAGGCGGATCCGTTCGAGACGCGCAGCAGCACGCTGTTCGATACCGTGGCCATCTACCTCGCCTTTGCGACGGACCTGGTGAAGATGGAAGAGATTCCGCTCGCTGTCACCGCGGAGGGGATGACCGCCATCAAGCCGGGTGCGCATCCGGTGAACGTGGCCACCGAGTGGAAGAGCCTCGACGGCTTCCGCGATCTGCTCGTGGAGCGCCTGACCAACGGGAAGCGGAAGTAACGCGCAGCGGGCCGGCCAGCCCCACACTTTGCGAGTACGCAGGTGGAAGAAAGACCCGAGCAGGCCAAGTCGGCCCCCGCGAGTCCGGCCCCCTCGCTCACCCGGTTCCGGCAGGAAACGGCGGAGTCGTTCCTCGTCAGAGCCGCTGAGGAAGGTGACCTCGCCGCAGTGCTGTCGGTGCTCGCCGAGGGCGTTCCGGCCGGAATTCAGGACCGCCGCTATGCCAGTACCCCGCTGCATGGCGCCGCGGCAGCGGGCCATGCGCAGGTAGTCGCTGCGCTGTTGGATGCGGGCGCAGAGGTGAACCATCCGGATGTGCATGGGACCACCGCGCTTAGCGACGCTGCCCGCCACGGTCACGTCGAGGTCGTGACGCTGTTACTCAAGCGCGGCGCGGACATCGACCCGGTGGACGAGAACGGGTCGACGCCGCTGTACAGCGCCATCGTCGGCAGGCACCTCGAAGTCGCGTTGCATCTGATCGAGCAGGGAGCGGAAGTCAACCGTCGCTCCTCACGTGGCTGTCCACCGCTCATTAGTGCGGCACAATGCGGGGTAGGCGAGCTGCTGCCGGTACTGATCGCTCGTGGCGCGGACCTGCACGCGGCCTCCCGGCTCGAAGGGTGGACGGCCCTGCGCTGGGCGGCAATGAAAGGCGACTGGGCCGGGGTGGCGATCCTGGCGGCAGCGGACGCCTGCCTCTCCTCGCTGAGCCGGGCCGCGCTGCTCGATCAGCCCGACAGGGTCCGGGAAGAGCTTGAACGCGGAGCCGATGCCGCTGCGGAAGATTGCCACGGCGTCCCGCCGCTCATCTGGGCCGCGATGCTGGGCCGTTCGAGCGTGGCCGAATGGTTACTCCGACACGGGGCGCCTGCGGATAGTCGTGGCCCGGATGGCTACACGCCGCTCATCCACGCGGCATTCCAGGGTGATCCGGACTTGACCCGCCTCCTCCTGGAGTATGGCGTCGACGTCCACGCCCGGACAGCTCGGAGCGCCTGGACCCCATTGATCGCTGCGGCAAGCCATGGGGGTGATCCGGACGTAGTGCGCTGGCTTCTGGACGCGGGCGCGGAGATCGAAGCGAGGGGGCGCGGCGGAGTCACGGCCTTGAGTGGAGCCGCTTACCTGGGTCATTCCGAGGTCGTCCAGCTACTGCTGGAGCGCGGCGCCGAGGTCGACACACGGGACGACCACGGGATCACTCCGCTGATGCGTGCCGCTCAGCACGGCTGCCATGATTCGATCGGCATCCTGCTGGAGCACGGTGCGGACCTCCACGCCGTGGCGACGGACGGTACGACTGTGCTCGGGTACGCAGACTACTGGGTGCCTGCATGCGGGACCCGCGAGCTCCTACTGGCCGCCGGGGCCAGGAGCTGACTATGCACCTCACCCGCCGGATCCTGAACCGCACGCTGTTGCAGCGGCAGATGCTGCTGGCCCGGCAGGAGGTCTCGCCGCTGGCGGCGATCGAGCACCTGGTGGGGCTCCAGGCGCAGCAAGCGCGGCCGCCGTTCATCGGTCTCTGGTCGCGGTTGGTCGGGTTTCAGGCGCAAGATCTACGCGCGCTCATCCGGAACCAGGCCGTGGTGCGGGCGTCGCTGATGCGGTGCACGCTGCACCTGATGTCGCGGGCGGACTTCATCGCGTTCCGGCAGGTGCTGCAGCCGGCGCTCACCGGCGCGCTCCGCTCCGCCCTGGGACCCTGGTCCGCCGGCGAGGAGTTGGAGACGCTTCTGGCGGAGGGTCGCCGCATCCTCTCCGAGCGCCCGAGGAGCTTCGCGGAAGTGCGGGGGCTGCTGGGCGAGCGGTTTCCGGACGCCGACGCGCACTCCATGGGGCTGGCGCTCCGCGTCTTCCTGCCGCTGGCGATCATCCCGCGGGAGCACGAGTGGGGCTACCGGGCGGACAGCCAGTTCGCCCTGGCCGACGAGTGGCTCGGCGAGCCGCTCTGGTCCGCGCCGGACCCGTCGGCGCTGGTGCTGCGCTATCTTGCCGCGTTTGGGCCGGCTTCGGTGCAGGACATGAGCGCCTGGTCCGGGCTGTCCGGCCTGCGCGCCAAGGTGGAAGCGCTGCGCCCCCGGCTCACGGTGCACCGGGATGAGGAGAACCGCGAGCTGTTCGATCTGCCGGACGTCCTGGTCGCGAGCGAGGACACGCCTGCGCCGGCCCGCCTCGTGGCGGACTTCGACAACCTGATCCTCTCCCACGCGGACCGGCGCCGCGTTATCTCGGACGAGCACCGGAAGGTCGTGATCACGAAGAACGGGATGGTGCTCCCGACGATCCTGGTG
>JAJFMS010000796.1 GCA_020696885.1 Armatimonadota bacterium
CCCGGCGGCGTTCGAGCGCGAGTTCGATCTCTCTACCATGCGTGGGGTGCTGGCTCATGAGCTGGCCCACCTCCGGCGCCGGGACAACGCCTGGCTGGCCGGAGTTACCGCACTGGGCTTCCTCCTCTGGCCCCAGCCCCTGGTCTGGATCTTGAGCCGGCATCTGAAGCACGCGTGTGAGGAAGCCGCCGACCTGGAAGCCCTGCGGCACGGCTGCAGCCCCGATGGCTACGCGTCGATGCTGGTAACCGTGGCGGAGCGGATGGTCCCCCGTGCGTTTGGTCGCGTCGTCGGGGTGACGGCGCTCCCCTACCGCTCGGCGCTGGGGCGGCGGGTGGAGCAGGTGCTTGGGTCCAGCGGCCGCGCGCAGCGCCTGGAGCCAGGCCGAGTCGCCGGCACGTGCCTGCTCTTCGCGGCGGCGCTGGGGCTTTGCGCGTCGATCGGCTGGGCCGCGCCCGAGCTACCCCGGCCCGCGGCACCGCAAGGCACCGCAGCCGACGCTCGCCCGGCAGACCTCCTGACCCTGGAGGAGGCCAGCACGCAGGTACCGTTCAAGCTCAAGGTGCCTCCCGTGCCAGGGAACGTCAGTATCTCCGGCGTGCGGTACACGGCCGAAGCAATCACCGACAAGGCGAAAGTGCGTGACTTCCTTCTGGAGCGCGAGGCCGTGGCGATGGTCTACGGCATCCAGCTCCAGTTCCGGCACGGGCTCACCCTGGCGCTGGCGGTAGCGAACCATGTCGCGGCTGAACGGGGGTTTCCCCGGAAGCAGGTGGAGCTCATCTCCGTGAACGGCTACCGCCCGCGCGTGCCGGACCAGGACCTGGTCAGGAAGATGGCCCCGGACAAACAGAAGGAAGCGTACCGGCTGCAGGGGGAACTGCTGGCGAAGATGCGCGATGAGCCGCTGAAGTTGGTCTACCGCTCCGGCGGGAAGCAGCGCACGGTAACGCTGCCGAAGCGGAAGAGGATCGTCTTGGGCGTGTTCCGCGCCGACGTGATCCGTCCTAACAGCGCGGCGCTGGTGTTGGACGTCCGGCGGAACCCACAGCCAACCGGTCCGCTAAGCGCGACGATGCTGATCCAAACACCGACGACCCAACCCACGACCGATCCCGCTCGCCCGCCGTTCGCGCCGAAGAACTCCGCCCGGGTGGGGGCCTACGGTAAGGGTACCTGGGTCCAGGGCGTCGCCGACTCCCCCTCGGCCGTTTACTGGAGCACCGGTGGGATGGACTTCTGGCTCAACAACCCGTCCCATCTGCTGCGAACGCAGGAGATGCGGATGATCATCCGCAGCACAGGCCATTCGGTGCCGGAATCCGTGGAGCTCTTCCCGACGGAGGAGCGGCGGTTCACTCCCATCAAGCCCAAACGGCAACCCCGGGGTCACCGGGGTCTGAACCGGCGCAGGCCGGCGTAACAACCGGAACGGGGCTGCATCGAGTCGTAACTCGACGCAGCCCCAAGGAGACGATGCCCGCCCGCCGGGCCTCCCAACACCAAACACCCAACACCGAACACCGCCCGTACGGGCTCCCTACCCGGTGTAGAGCTTGTGCACCATCTCCGCGTCATTGATGAAGAGCGGGCGGTCTTCGATGTCGCGGACCTCGGCGTGGGGTGGGATGCCCATGGCGTGGAACACGGTGGCGCCGATGTTCGAGGGGAAGCACGGCTCGCTCTTCACGTAGCCCGCCCAGTCGTCGCTCTCCCCCACCGAGGTGCCGCCGCGGATCCCCGCGCCGGCGAAGACCCCGCTCCAGCACCACTGCCAGTGGTTGCGGCCGTTCGGCGTGGCGGCGTTGGCGGCGGCGCCGGCCACGGACTTGCCCAGCACCGGGTTGCGGCCCATCTCGCTCATGCAGATCACCAGCGTCTCGTCCAACAGGCCGTGCTGCTGCATGTCTTCCAGGAAGGCGCTGAACGCCTTGTCGAACGGCGGGCAATGGGCGTCCATCAGCTTGTCTTCGCTGTCGTGGTAGTCCCAGTAGTTGACGTGGTCCCCCAGGTTCACCTGGACGAACTTGACCCCGGCCTGCACCAGGCGCCGGCCCAGCAGCAGCGACTGTCCCCAGGTGTGGCGGCCGTAGCGATCCCGCAGTGCGTCCGGCTCGCGTGAGAGGTCGAAGGCGCGCCGCGTGGCGGCGGAGGTCGCGATGGTAAACGCCCGGTCCTGCGTGTCCGAAAGCTGCCGCGCCGAGAGGGTGGCGTCCAGGTCCCTGCGATAGTCGTCGATCTGCCCGAGGAGCTTCTGCCGGTTGGCGAGGCGATCCACCGTGAAGCCAGGCAGCGGCAGGAGGTCCGGCACCCGGTAGTCCGGCTTGTTCGGGTCCCCTTCCGTGAGCCACGGGTCGTACTTGCTGCCCAGCCAGCCGGCGGTCTCGCCGGGCACGCCCTGGCCGGTGAAGCGGACCTTGTAGGGCACGTGTACAGCAGTTGGGAGCCCGTTGGTGTTCGGCTTGAAGTAGCTGACTACGGAGCCCATCGACGGCCATTCCTGGCGGTTGGCGAAAACTTTGAAGTTGGAGGGCGTCTTGTCGAGCGCGCCGAGCAGCTTCTGGTCGCCCAGGATGTGGTTGTCGTCCTCGGCATCCAGCGTGATCGACCGCACCACGGAGAAGAGGTGCCCCTGCTTCGCCGTCAACGGAAGCCGCCCGCCGATTTCGAGGCCGGGCGCGCTGGTCTTGATCGGGACCGCGGTCCCTTTACACTGGGAGGGAGAGTCCGGCTTGGGATCCCAGAACTGCATCTGGGGAGGCCCGCCCGGCATCCAGACCACCACCACGCTCTTGGCCCGCCCGTAGGTACCCGCGGGCAGGGCCGCCGCTTGCGCGGACTTGCCGATAACCGCGTCCATCGCAATCCCGAACGCGCCGAGCATGCCGACCTGCAGCACCTCGCGGCGCAGCATCCCGCCCCGGTGGACGTGCGGAAAAACCTGTGACTCGTGCATCCTATCTCCCCGACACTCGCTGGATGAGTGCTTAGACACCCGCTCCGCCCCGGAGTTTCTGGCTCCCGGCGTTGAGAACCCACGAACCTGAGCGCCCGATCTCGGCACCGACTGTAGGAAGGATTAACCCTCTGGAGCGAACAACCATGCGCTCGGAATCCCCCAAGCCGGTCCGGGATTGAGGACTACCATGCAGAATTCGCGCAGGACGCTATGCTTACTGACCGCCGCCCTCGCCCTCGGGGCCGGCTCGGCGGTTGCCGCACCAAAGCGCAAGCCCCGCCCGCGCCCGGCGCCTCCGGAAGGCTCAGGGTTCCCGTGGTCCCAGCTCGAGGGTCAACCCACCATCGCGCCGGGGCGTGGG
>JAJFMS010000797.1 GCA_020696885.1 Armatimonadota bacterium
CCTGGCACGGTGCCGAGCGCCTGCTCCAGGGCGATCTGGGCACGCAGCGCGTCGGTCAAGCTGGTGAGGTACTCGGTCTGCGCCAGGCGGAACACCCGCTGCGCCTCCAGGACTTCGAGGAAGGAGGTGAGGCCGATGTCGAAGCCGGACCGGCTCGCTTTGAGCAGCTCCTGGCTCTGCGGCAGCAGGGTCTCTCGATAGTTGAGGGCCACCTCGCGGGCGGTGGCGAGGCTGGCGGCAGCACGCTCTACCTCGAGCGTGAGGGAACGGCGCACCCCTTCGACGTCGGCCTCCCGCTCCCGGACCCCGGCGCGGGCGCGGTCCACCTCGGCACGGATGCTCCCGCGATCGAAGAGGGGAAGGGACAGCCGAAGCTGCACGCCCAGGTTTCGGCTGCGAAGCGGATCGCGATCCACGCTCCAGAAGTCACTGGCCACCTCGGCGAAGAGATCGGGACGCCGCTGGGAGCGGGCCACGTCTACTTGCCCCTGCTGGGCCTGCACAAGCGCCCGGGCGGCATTCAGCTCTGATCGGCGGTTGATCGCCTGCTCTACCAGCTCCGCCGTGCTGGAGGGCGCCGGAGGCACCTCAGGTGCCTCCGCGAGCGCCAACGAGCTGCTCCGCTCTTGCCCGAGCAGCCGGTTGAGCACCGCCATCCGGGCAGCGGCATCTCCCCGAGCGCGGATCGCCTCCTGCTCCGCCCGCCCGACCTCGATCTCGGCGCGGGTCGCCTGGACGGCCGGTGCTTCGCCGATCTCCACCCGTCGCCGCACGGCATTCCGCAGTTGGCGGGCGATCTCCACCGTCTCCTGTACCGCCCCTGCCACAGCCTGCGCCCGCGCCAGCTCGTAGTAGGCCAGTCGAGCCTCGCCCGCTACCTGGAGCCGGGTTCGCTCCAGCTCGGCGAGGGACGCGGAGTGCTCACCTGCAAGCACTCGACCTGCAGCGCTGCGGCGTCCCGCAATGTCGAACCGCTGGGAGAGGAGGGCGTTCCCGTTGGTGAAGCCGACGCCCGGGGCCAGCTCCGCCTGAGGGTTGTAGGGAGCACGAGCCCCCCGGACGGCTGCCTCGGCCGCTTCGACCCGGCTGCGGGCGGCGGTCACCGCCGGGCTCCGCTCTACGGCCTGCCGTACCGCATTCGTGATCGAAAGCCGGGGAGCCTCGGTTGCCTGGAATGCCGCCCCAGGCCGCACGAGGGCGAAAGCGACGAGAACGGGCAGGAGGCAGATCGACCGGCCCCCGGCACGTGCAGCGCCTCTCGGCGGTCGGATTACTATTGACAGTAGCATTTCGGTATCCACGGCAGGCTCCCAATGCACCAGGGAGCGAATTAGTGACGGACGAAGAATTCGACCGCGTGCCGCAGCCAGAAGCTGACCGGAAAGAGCAGTCCCACGCTGAACGCGGTCAAGAGGAGCGGTCCGTAAGAGAAATACCTCGACGGGGATCCGCTGGCGGCGGGGTGAAGGAGAGCGTCCACCCGGCCCTCGATGTCGTCGGCCTCACCGGCGAAGGGAGAGAGTAGTGGCTCGCGGCGCTCCGCTCCACTCATCAGCCGGGCCGCCCGCACCAGCGCAGCAGCCACGTCCGTTCGGCTCCCCACCCGCCGTCCGGCCTCCGCGTCACAGGCGCGCTCGGAAGCTCTGGACCAATCACGTAGGAGCACTGCCCCACCCGGAAGCAGGAAGAAGCTGTAGAACAGCATCAGCAGCGGCCGCACGAGGGGGTCGCGGCGGCGGATATGGGCGCGCTCGTGCGCCAGGACCGCTGCCCGGTCGCGCGGAGTGAGCGCATCCAGGAGTCGGTCACTGATGTAGACGGTCGGGCGCAGCAGGCCCAGCGTGAAGCAGAGGGGACGGCTGGAGGGAAGGCGGAGGTATGCGCCGGTATCGTTAGCCTGGCATTCGGTAAGCGCCACCCGCCGGAGTGCCAGCTCGAAGCTCCACATCCGGGCAAGCTGGTAGACGGTGCGGGCCACCGTAATGGCGGCGATCCCCAGCAGGAGCGCATTCCCCACGTGCAGCCCATCATGCAGCAACGGCGTCGCATGGACCGTCCGCGCCCACTCATGCCACAGATCGTGCCACGATCCGAAGCTCGCAACCGCGTGCGGCTCCGTGACGGCGAGCATAGGCGAGAGCAGCACGGCCAGCAGCGGCAGGAATGCACACCAGGTCGCCTCGGGCGCGGTCGGCACGCGACCGGTTCGCCTAAGGAAAAGGCGGGCGAGCAGGGCTACCGTCACCCCCGTGAGGGCGGCACCGTAGGAGAACGCCAGGAAGCCGAGCAGGGGGCAAAGGTCAGGCATCGTCCGCCTCCGCTCGTCGTTCCACCGCGTCCTGGAGCAGCGCGAGCTTCTCGTCGGAAAGCCCGGTGGCGGGCTGCACGAAGAACGAGGCGACGGCCTGCGGAAACTGCTGGACCAGGCGGTCGAGCGTGGCGGAGACGATCCGGCGCTCCAGGTCCTCGCGACTTACCAGGGCGGTGTAGCGGTAGGCCTTGCCCTCTTTCTCTCGGGAGAGGATGCCCTTGTCCGCCAGGCGCTCCATCGTGGTCTTGATGGTGTTGTAGGCCACCTGGGCATCACCTGCCAGCGCAGCATGAACGTCCCCGACGGGGGCTGGTCCCGCGAGCGACCAGACCGCCTCCATGACGGCGGCTTCCAGATGACCGAGCGGGCTGGCGTCGCCGGTCTTTCCCGGCGTGAAGCGACGGAAGGGCTGCATAGCGAAAGCTTACCCGCCCGAACTACCACCGTCAATGGCAGTTGCCCGGTCAGGGTCGTACCTTCTCGGTTTTCCGGTCATAAGCGGGAGTATACGGCTGCCTGCTGCGGGCTTGGTCGCGCCTATAGGAACCATGTTCTGTTGCTACCCACTGCCGGGTTTCTGGAGGGCTCGCGCCGTTGCATCCCGCTGGAACCGTGCTCCTGCGATCAACTTGACGGTTCCGATTGGCGGGGCTATCCTTCTGGTCGAAGGGTGTGCCTGATATTGTGAAGAACACCTCAAGCTGACGCTCGGGAAGGCAGGTGAACCACTCTGAGCCGTCTAATAGAAGTGCGCCAAGTTGATGGAGCCACTTCTTATTGCCGGAAAGACTTACTGCTCACCCAAGCCAGTGCCATCATCCCATGGGGAGAGCCTTCGGGGCAGGCACGAAATGTAAGTCGAAGTACCCATATTTGCTCCCGTAGCTCAGGGGATAGAGCAACTGCCTTCTAAGCAGTGGGTCCCAGGTTCGAATCCTGGCGGGGGCGTTTTCTTCCCGTGGCTTTTCCCGTTTTAGCCACAAAACAGAACAACTGCCTGGGTTCGCT
>JAJFMS010000798.1 GCA_020696885.1 Armatimonadota bacterium
CACAAGAGAGAACGGCACGGCGACCCCATCGCCGTGCCGTTCTATGAGTTTACCCGGTGCACCTGGGGAAGTGCGAGTTACGAGTTTCGTGGCTCGATCGAGGTGCAGTTACGCGGGAACGGAACGAGCCGGCCGCGCAGGTGGTGGCCGAGGCAGGGAGCCGGGGAGAAGCCCGGCGCTACGTCTCCTTCGGAACCTCCCGATACCTGCTCACAAGGCGTTCATGAAGGCGACCAGATCGGCGCGCTCCTGGTCGGTGTATTCGAAGCCGAGGTGCGTTTCGTAGTGGTGGACCACGTCCTCCAGCGTCTCGGCGATGCCGTTGTGGAAGTAGGGAGCCCGCGCGGCCAGGGCTCGGAGGGTGGGAGTCTTGAACCGGCCCAGGTCGCTCCACAGCCCGGTGACGTTGCCGCGTCCGGAGTCGGTGAGCTGCCGGGTCTCTCCGGTGGCGCGGTTCCGGAAAGTGTAGAGGGGCAGGTCCGGCGTCCGGGCTGCGGCCGACGCGGTGCCGATATCAAAGAGGACGTTGTTGAAGCTGGTCCCGTTGTTCGCGGAATTATGGCAGCTCAGGCAGGTCCGTCCGTTCCCGCGGTTGGGGCTATTAAACAGCGTCTGGCCTCGCGCGATCTGGGCACGGTGCGGGTTTCCGGCACCCACCCAGGCGTCGAAGAGATCGAAGCGGCCGGCGGACTTTGTCATGGCGGACAGCGCTTCCGGCCCACCTTGCGCCCCATCCGAATCCAGGCGACCGACGCCGGGGATGATGAGCTGCGCGGTAGAGAGGGAGCTCTCGAAGTCGACGATGTTGGCGATCACCTCCGTGGTGGCGGGTGAGCCCTGCTGTCCCCCGGTCACGTTCCGGGTAGCCTGGTTCACCAGCCCGGCGTGCTGATCCGCGCCGATGCTGTTCCCGCCGTCCCAGTTCACCGTGGCGCTGCCCTGGGCAAAGTTGATCGTAGGCATGCCTCGCCGCCATTGCACGAGGCGGGTGAGCGTTGCGTAGCCATGCGGATCGTCCACCGCGACCAGGTCCCATTCTCGCTCCGCCCGTAGCGCGCCGCCCCGGCGGAAGACCCCGCGCGTCAACAGCATGCTGTACGCGGACCGGCGAGCCTCCACCGTTGAGACATCCATCCCGGGGTTGTTGGCGTCCAGCAGGTTGAAGACCGGGGCGGTACCGCCGGACTCGTCGAAGACGCGTTGTAAGGTCCGGGGGGTGATGCTCCAGGATTCCTGGGGGAGGTGGCAGGAGACGCAGCTCCGGCCGTTGGTGCCCTGAGCTTGAAAGAACTCGCCGGTGAGGTCCACCAGCCCCTGAGTGCTGACGGTGGCGGCGTGTCCCTCCGGGTTGGAGATCGGCTGGTTGTTGTCGATGGTGGTGGGGACCTCGTCCGCACGCGACGCGAGACCGGGCCACCAGCCGACTGCGGATGCCAGCGCGGCTACCACAAGTGTTGCTCGTACCGGGCGACCTGATGGCCGCGGGCCAAACCATTTCATCGAAGCCTCCCTCCGCCGAATCGTACGCGGAACTCCCGGTCGATCGCGGCGGACCGTGGGTGTGGTGGGCCGGTCGAGGAGTCGCATGACTCCCGGCAGACCCGGAGTGGAAATGGCGTTCGGGAACGAGCTTGCAGCCCCACGAGGACTGTCTTCTTTGGCAGGGAACCCTTCCCCCAGCCGTGACCGGACAAACCCGATTTCGAACCGGGCCTCCGATCGAGAAGCGGCTGCGGGAGAGGGCTGCGCGCGGCTGCTAGATGCCAGCGGATCTGGAAGGCGGAGGGGATGCCGCTAACAGGGCGTTCCCGGCGCGGGAAGCCCGTGCTGCTCCCGGGTGGCCCAGCCTTCGAACTGGATGCCGATCTTATACAGTTCCAGCCGGCCATCGACCGCCGTGGGACGGGCCCGCTCGCGGAGGGCGGCGCGCTCGTCCTGGGCCATCGGCAGGCACGCAGCGGCGGCGTTCTGCTGGAGGTGCTCGAAGCTGGAGATGCCGGAGACCAGCGTGGCGAGCTCCGGGATGCCGATGGTGTAGCGGATCGCCTCCTCCGGGCTCACCGTTCCGGCCTCGGCGATGCGTCCGCCGCACTGGCTCTTCATGCCGATGACGCCGATCCCCCGCTCCGCCAGCACCGGCACCACCTCGCGCTCGAAGCTGCGGAAGTGGAAGTCCATCACGTTAAGCGGCATCATCGCGGTATCGAACGCGAAGCCGCGACGGAGCATCTCGTGGTGGTGCCACGGCGACTTGTGCCCGGTGAACCCCACGTACCGCACCTTCCCCTGCTCTTTCGCCTCGACCAGCGCTTCGATCACGCCGCCCGCCGCGTACGCCAGCTCCGGCTCGTTGTCGAAGACCACTTCGTGGATCTGCCAGAGGTCCAGGTGATCGGTCCGCAGCCGGCGGAGCTGCTCTTCCAGCATCTCCATGGCCACCTTCTTGCCACGGCCGTGGGTGCAGACCTTGGTCATCAGGAACGCCTTATCCCGGTAGCCGTCCTCCAGCGCCAGCCCCATGCGGCGCTCGCTCTCGCCGTAGTTGTAGTCCCAGGCGTTGTCCAGGAAGTTGATGCCGTGGTCCAGCGCGATCCGGATCAGCCGGACCGACTCCTCCGGCGACAGGCTCTTGCCGCCCACGTGGCCGCCGCCGATGCCGATGACGGAGACCATCTCGCCGGTGGACCCGAGCGGGCGGCGGGGAATGGGACCTGGCAGGCTCAAACTGTTGGACATTCTCGGCTCCGGGTGCGCGCGCATGGACTGTTTCGGATAACTCTAACACGGCTCGGAATGTGGGAGCACCGTGCAACGGATTGGGGAGCAGTCCACGACTGGCAATCCTGCGTGAACGCGGTGTGGAGCCGCAGCCCGCCCGGCCCTGAAGTGCTCCTGGCCGAACCTCGCCGCTTCGGCTTGACGGCGGGACCGGGCTATTTCCGGGCTTCCGGTCGATCTTCGACGAGCCGCTCCTGTGGCGCGTGACGGCCGGACGAGCGTAGTTCAAACCCAACGAGTATGTGAGCCAGAGGGAACGCCGGGGCCGAAACCGAACACCCTCGGGTGTCCAACCCGCCCGATCCGAACGCTTCTGACTCCTCCGCGCCCCCGTTGCTCCCGTCGCTTGGAGCGCGGCTCCGGGAGATCGCCGGGGTGATGCTGCGGCTCGGCGCTATCTCCTTTGGTGGCCCGGCGGCCCAGTTGGCGCTGATGCACGAGGAGCTGGTCCGGCGGCGGCGGTGGGTGGAGGAGCAGGAGTACCTGGACCTGCTGGGCGCCTCCGGCCTGATTCCCGGCCCCACGTCTACGGAGAC
>JAJFMS010000799.1 GCA_020696885.1 Armatimonadota bacterium
AAGGACGGAAACGGATTTCATCCATCGCGGGTGACCGCTCCGGTCATCGCCAACTCCGGGCAACCGCTCGATGACGGGCTCCGTCAGGCTACGAAAGCGTTGTGGTGGTACTAACGGCTGGCCGGCACCGTACCCGTTGGGATCGCCACGGCACAAACGGCGTGCCTCGCGATGACGGTCCTTTCTTTGCGGGGTGCTACTCCGCCACCATTTGACACGGTCTTCCCACCAGGAAATCGGGTTTTTCCGGCCAGGATAATGCAAACATAAGTATGTATATCCTAGCCGATAACCGGATCCCCGATGGTCGATCTCCACTGTCATTCCTGCTACTCCTTCCTGGACGGCGCTTCGCATCCCGAAGAGCTGGTGGACCAGGCGGTTAAGCTCGGATATACGGCGCTCGCGCTTACGGACCACAACGGCGTCTACGGCTCGCTGGAGTTCGCGCAGGCGGCCAAAGCCCACAAAGAGGACTTCCAGGCGATCACCGGGGCGGAGGTGACGCTAGAAGACGGCTCCCACCTGACGCTTCTGGTAGAGAAGCCGGAAGGCTACGCGAATCTCTGCCGGATGCTGACGATCGCGCACCGGAGCGGCGAGCGGCGGTTCCCGCAGCTTCCTTACGAGGTGATCCCGGAGCACGCGCGCGGCCTTATCGCCCTCTCCGGGTGCCGGCTGGGGGAGATCCCGCGGCTGTTGGAGGCGGGGAAGCCGCAGGCGGCGGAGCGAGCGGCGGCCCGGTGCCGGGAGTGGTTCGGGGAGGGGCGCTTCTACCTGGAGCTGCAGCAGAACCTGGCCTATGGGGACACACAGCGGTGCCGCGCGCTGGCGGAGTTGGGAAAGACGCTCGGCATTCCGCTGGTAGCCACCAACAACACCCATTACCACCTGCGGGAACGCTACCGGCTGCAGGACACCCTGGTAGCGATCAAGCACGGGCTAACGCTGGACGAAGCCCACCCCTACCGGAAGCCAAACAGCGAGTTCGCGCTGAAAAGCCCCGAAGCGTTCCGGCAGCGGTTCCGCAGTTATCCCGAGGCCGTGGAGAACGCCCTCGCCATCGCGGCGCGGTGTCTGGGGTTCGATATCCTGGACGACCTCGGCTACCAGTTCCCGGACTTCGTGCGGGAAGCCCGCGACGACCAGTTCCGCACCGGGGACGAGGCACTGCGGATTCTGTGCGAGGAGGCGCTGGAGGTGAAGTATGCCAACGCGCCGGCCGAGCGGAGAGCCGAGGCGAGACAGTGGCTGACGAACGAGCTGCGCCTGGTGAAGCTGCATGGCTTGGCCGGCTTCTTCCTGGTCTACCGGGACCTGCTGCAGCTCTCTAAAGAGGTGGCGGCGGAGCTTCGCGGCACCGGCCCGCGCGGGCGCTTCGAGATGCCGCCGGGCCGCGGGCGCGGCTCCGCCGTCTCCTCCATCATCTGCTACCTGATCGGACTGTCGGCGGTCGATCCGGTGAAGGCCAAGCTGTTCCCCGGCCGCTTCCTCAACGAGTCCCTCTCCTCCGTGCCGGATATCGACCTGGACTTCCCCCGCGATATCCGCGCGGAGCTGATCCGGCGGGTCCACGCACGCTATGGCGAGGACCACGTGGCCATGGTCAACATCATGCCCACCTACCGCTTCCGCGGTGCGGTGCGCGAGGTGGGGAAGGCGCTGGCCCTGCCGCCCGCGGACCTGGACCGGCTGGCCAAGCTGGGGGATGGTTTCGGCCACGTGGGCGAGGAGATGGACCGCCTCCAGGAGTTCTCCGTCTACCGGGACAATCCGCTCTGGACGCACCTGCGAGAGCTAAGCGCGGAGCTCCGGGGGATGCCCCGGCACGTCTCCCAGCACGTGGGCGGCATCATCATCTCCTCCCGGCCCCTGGTGGAGGTGGTGCCGCTGGAGCGCTCCGCCATGGAAGGACGGCAGGTGTGCCAATGGGACAAGGACTCCTGCGACACCGCCCGGATGATCAAGATCGACTTCCTGGCGCTGGGCATGCTCTCCGCGGTGGAGGAGTGCCTGGAGCTCATCGAAGCGAACGGGAAGACGCCGGTAGACCTGAGCCGGATCGAGTTCAACGATCGCGCGGTCTACAACCGGATCTGCCGCGGGCAAACGGTAGGCGCGTTCCAGATCGAGTCCCGCGCGCAGATCGGGATGCTGGTCCGCACCCGGCCCAGCACCATCGAGGATCTGGCCGTGCAGGTGGCGATCGTCCGGCCGGGGCCGATCGTCGGCAACGCGGTGAACCCGTACGTCCGCCGGCGGGAGGAGCAGCGACAGCGCCGGAACTACAAGCCGCCGCTGGACCACCCGCTGCTGGAGCCGGTACTGGGGGACACGCTGGGCGTGATCATCTACCAGGACCAGGTGATGGAGGTTTGCAAAGCGCTGGCCGGATTCACGGATGGGCAGGCAGACCAGCTTCGCCGGGCGATGAGCCGCAAGCGCTCCCGGGAGAACATGGAGAAGTTCCGGGAGCTATTTATGGAGGGTGCGGGCCAGAAGGGGGTGCTGCCGCAGATCGCCGCCCGCGTGTTCGAACAGGTGGTAGCGTTCTCCGAGTTCGGCTTCCCGAAGTCGCACGCGGCGGCGTTCGCGATCCTGGCTTACCAGTCCATGTGGCTGCTCCACTACCATCCCGCGGAGTTCGTAGCCAGCGTGCTGAACAACCAGCCCATGGGCTTCTACCCCCGGGACACCCTGGTGCAGGACGCCCGGCGCCGCGGCGTCGGCTTCCTCGCGCCGGATATCAATCGCAGCGAGCTGAAGTGCACCGTGCGCGGCCGGGTCGTGCGCCTGGGCCTCGGGTTTGTGGACGGCGTGGGGGAGCGAAAAGGGCAGTGGATTCTAGCCGAACGGGCCCTGGGGCCGTTCCGCTCCCTCCCGGATTTCGCCCGCCGCCTGCGCCTGCCGCACGCCGTAACGGAGCGCCTGATCCTGGTAGGGGCCTTCGACGGCTTCGGCCTGAACCGGAGGGAGCTGCTCTGGCAGCTCGGGCTTCTCAAGCTGCCGGGCATGACGCGGCCGACTCCTCCGAACCTGGCCCCACCCCCCCGGCAGCAGGCTCCCCCCCTTACGAAGGGGGGGCCAGGGGGGGTCTCCCCTGCTCATCCTCATGGCCTGGAAAATCCAGAGCACCCCCCCGTACCCCCCCTTGCTAAGGGGGGGAGCCTATTACCAATGTCAGGGCATCCGCCCATGCCCGCCGGTGCTAACGAGAGGGATGCAGAGGACCTCCCTCCCCGCATCTTCATCGCCCAGCCCGTCCTGGAGCTGCCGATCGAACAGGACCAGGTACCACTGGCCTCCGCGGGA
>JAJFMS010000023.1 GCA_020696885.1 Armatimonadota bacterium
GACCTCGGTGTTCCACGGCTCCACGATCAGCACCGGACGCTCGCCCGGGGCCAGTCGGAACCGGAGCGAGCGCGGGCTCCCCTCTTCCCGCTGGCGGCGCAGCAGGGAGAGCACTTCGGCCAGGGTCTCCGCGCTCAGCGTAACGTCCACGGTGCCGAACGCGGCGGCGGACTGCACCTGCAGGAAGCCGCGCACCCAGGAAGGCGGCAGGTCGATCTTCTTCTCGACCGCCTCCCCGGCACCGGTGGCGAGCGTCACGCCCTCCGCGCCGATCTGCAGCCAGGCAGGGCGGTAGTTGCGTACCCGCTCCATCTCCCGCGCCAGGGTGCGGCTGAAGTCGATGTTCGTGGTGCCGTACGCCACGTCGCCCAGCACTTCCAGGCGGTCCGACGGCACCGTGACCCGGCCGTAGCTCGACTCGTCCTGCGAGAAGACCTCGAAGATCAGGGCGTCCGGGTGGACGCTCACCACCGGGTCGAGCACGTACCACGCCTCTTTGTCGTTCTTCCAGAGCCAGTCGAAGTAGCGGCGCTTGGTCTTCTGGTAGTCCGCGCCCGCAGTCGCCCTTTCCAACTCCCGGATCTCCCGGCCCAGTTCCGCGACGCGCCGGGTGAGCTCTTCCCGCTGCTGGAGCAGGCCCGGCATCCGGGCGCGGCTGGCAGCGA
Organism: Armatimonadota bacterium; assembly: GCA_020696885.1. Next base: position 666 of record JAJFMS010000023.1, read on the forward strand.
GCTGCGGGGCCAGCTCGTCCAGGTACCGCTCCTGCACCCACGCCTGGTAGGCGGTGTAGTCGCGGACCTTCGTGCGCAGGTCGCCCTGCACCACCTCGTACAGTGCCAGCATCAAGCGGGCGTAGGAGAGGCTCTCGCGGACCATCGCCTGGAGGAACACCGGCGGCCGGTGCTGCTCCGCAGCCACGTCCAGGCGGAGGCCGTCCGCTGCCATCGTGGCCGAGCTCGGGTGGGAGTAAGACTGCGTGAAGTGCATCGCTGGTTAGACTCCCGCTACTCCCTCGACCTCGATCCCCTCGATCGGCTGTCCTGCTACGGCGAGCCGCGCCAGCTCTCCAAGCGCCCATTCGGCATCTCGTGGTGTGCCGCTCCGGGCGAGGTCCAGGAGCAGCGGCACGTCGGCCGCGCCGGAGCGCGACAGGCGAGACTTCACCTGCTCCTTCGCCCGCCGGCCGCGGTTCCGTCCCCGCAGCACGCCGCGGTCGAACTCGCGCACCTCTTCCGGGGCCGCCGTGTCCCCGGGGCCCAGCTCCAGGAGCAGGTCCGCCACGAAGCGGTTCATCTCCGCGTCCCCATGCTCGGCCAGGGCGCGCACCAGCTCCGGGCGAGGAAGCGACGCGATGCGGAGGCCGATGAATGCGCGGCCCAGCGCCCGGGTGGAGCGCTCCGGGCTGTCGCAGAGCGCCAGGGCATAGGAGAGCTCCGCCTCCGCTCCGGGCTCCACCGCCTCGAAGAAGCCGCGGCCCAGCTCTACGGATGCGGGGACGCCGGACTCCAGGAGCTTCAAGGCGAATGGGAGGTCGATGCCCTCTTCGCGGGCCCGGGCCAGGGCCGGCTCTCGAACCCGCGGCAGTGGGTGGGTGGCCGCGGTCAGCAGCCCGCCGGAGCCGCGCGGGAGCTGCGCCAGGTGGATGAGCAGCCACTCGTGCAGCAGGGTTTCGAACGGGGCGTCCGTGATCTCCAGGACGCCGGGATCGTCCACCAGGAGCAGGGAAGCCGCAACGGTGTAATCGTCGAGCAGCCGATCCTGGAGCGCGGCATCGGTCAGCGCCGCCGGGACCGCCTTCCAGAAGGCGCTCATCTTGCCGGCCCGCCGCAGCCCGGCCAGCACAGAGCCCTTCACGGACGCCCATTGCGCATCCGAGAGCACCTGGATCAAGGGGAAGAGCCCGGCCACCGGAACGGAGGCGGCCACCACTTCCATCGCCTCGGCGGAGAGCAGCGCTGCCAGCGAGGGGGTACCCGCCACGCGCTCGGCGAGGCGGTTGACATCCAGCCCGGAGCGGCCGAGCAACTCCAGCGCGATCCCGGAGCCCAGGGCGGTCCGTAAGGCCGGCGCTTCGCCGGGAGCCGCGAGCACGGCCTCCCACACCACCGCCAGCAGCTTCTGCTCTGCGTTCAGCGCCTGCAGCAGCCGCCAGCCGGCCTCCCGGACCGACGCGTCTTCAGCCGTGACGAGGGCCAGGGCCGTCTGCTGGGATAGCTTCGCGCGCCGCAGCCCCGCGACCAGCGCCTGCCACGCGGGTTCCAGGCGCTCCACGGGAAGCTGGGCCCACACGCTCAGCCAGCCGAGAAGGGATCCGGGAGTCACGGCCCGGAACGCCGCGAGGAGGAGCTGTACCAGTTCAGGATGCGGAGAGGCGCCGAGGCGCCCGGCGATCGGCAGGAGCAGGTCGCTGGTGATGAAGGGAACGAACGACTGCGCGAGTAAAGCTGCGGCTGCCACAACGCGCCGCGGGATCACTTCCCCATCACACCCGGCGGCCACCAACTCCGTGAGGGTGCCCGCGAACGGACGCGCCCAGTTCGGCGAGCCGGCGCGCGGTAGGAGGAGGGGCAGGGTCCGGGTGCGAACGGCGGCACTGCTGTAGTAGAACGCCCGTGCCGAAAGCTCCCCGCCGGGCTTCTCCCCCGCTTCGATCTCCGCGACGGTCGCGGCGACGGCGACGTGCTGCAGCAGCGGCGACGGGCTGCGCAGGAACTGCAGGCGCACTTCGGGGCTCGACGCCGGCACCGGCGCGTCGTTGCCCTGGAGGACCTTCAGCATCGCTTCGTAAGTGGGCCACGCCAGCCCGGGCTGCGCGTAGAGCTGAGCCGCCAGGTCCGGGCGCCGATCCCAGGCCTCCGGGGCGCGCTCCTCGCGCGTGCGCCGCAGCGAGCCGCGCCGGGGCTCGCGCTCCCGGTAAGGACCGCGGCCGTGCCGGATCTGCCGGTAACGGTCGGACCCGCCGTAGAGCAGGTCCACCGACACCCACTGATAGCGGAGGTCCGGAGCTTTGCCTGTGCTCCCCGCCAGCGCCAGCGTGTGGAACGCCGTCTCCACGAACCGGTCCGGATCGGTCTTCGCCATCCGCCGCAGCAGGCGGCGGGCGCGGCGCTTCAGGTACTCGATCGTGCGCTCGCTGGGGGGAACCCCCAGCTCTGCCGGCCGGGCGGGATGCGCGATGCTGTAGGTCTTCCAGGCGGAGTACTGGGAGATCACGTGCAGGGCGTCGCCAGCCACCGCGACCAGCGGGCCGGGACCCACGTACCACGAAGTGGAGCTGGTGAGACGCCCGGCCTGGCTGAGGGCATAAACGGCGACCATCCCCTGGGTGAGACCCACATACAGGTGGCCGCCGTGCTCCGCGGCGCTGCGCACCCGCGCCGCCTCATAGGGTAGCTCCACCACCTGGTGCGCAAGCTGCGGGGCGGGGCTCCCGTAGACGGGAGCGGGCGGGGTGCCGGCGCTCATCTCGGCGGCCGCGCGGACGAAAAGGTTCGCCACGCGCCCCAGGAACCCCGGTCGCGCTTCAGGCGGTGGAGGGGCGGGCGGCGGCGGGGCCGAGGGCTCCGCCTGGCGAGCTCCGACCGGATCGATCCGCCAGACGGTGCGTCCGCGCTTCCCGAGTTCCAGGTACCGCCCTTCCACCAGGACGCCGACCGCATCCACGCGGTGGAACTCGCGCGGCAGCGTGGTGTTCGGATCCGCCAGGTCGAACAGGTGAACTCCGGCAGCCTTGCCCTGGCCCGCCTGGCTGGAGACGTACGCCCGCCCCTGTGCCACGGCGACGCCGGTGAGATCCGGCACCGCGAGGGAAGCGACCTGGGCGGGTCGCCCCGGCTCGCTGACGTCGAAGATCCGGAAGCGGCCGCGCTCCGGACCCACGCCCTCCGCCAGGAGCAGCCAGCGGTCGTGGATCGCCAGTCCTTTGAGGTTGCGGACCTCCACGGCGCCGATGTCAATCGGCCGGGCCGGATCGGTCAGGCCCAGGATCAGCACCCGGTCGGCGGCGTTGCGGCCTCCCTGCACCTCCACGTAGGCCCGGTTGCCGACCAGCTCCACGCGCTTACACGGGCCGGGGTTCTCCCGGCTGACGACCTTGGGCAGCACCGGATCCGAGAGATCCAGCACCACGATCCCGCCGGCGCAAAGCACGCACGCGTAGGGGTGCGCCACGGCGACGGCCAGCGCGCCGGTTACGTTTGGGGGATCCGGAGTCGCCTCCGCCGTCAGGTCACGCGGATCGACCTCGTCAAGGCGCGCGATCAGCGCTCCAAGGACCGCGGGAGTAGCTGCCGTCTCGGCATCCTTGTACAGGCCTTTGAAGTGCCGCCAGGGACCGTAGACGAGCGGGGTCCCCCTGGCGAACGCGAGGAGCGCGGCCTCATCCTCCGCGGTGGCGTTTGGCAGAAGGCTGCGCGCCTGGGCTGCATCCATGGAGCTCATCGCGGGCGATCCGATAGCGAGTGATCGAAGCGAGGACGAAAGGTTGGAAGGGCCGGGGAGGCGAAATCGTGCTACTTACCTGCCCGGGACCGGGGCCGATCACTGTAGGCGCGTCGGCCGGGTATACGTCCGGTAGTCGAAGTGGACCACGTCGCCTCAGCGCATCGACTACCGGACGTATACCCGCTGACGCGCTGAGTGGCATCGGTGGCCGGTGCTGTGAAGTAGGCTTCACCGCAGCCACGGCGAAACGCCGCAGACTGAATGCTAGCAACACCCGCCTCCCCACAAAGCCCTATCCAGCCGGGATTATAGCCGATGTAGCGCAAGTTCGCCACACAATATCGCGAACGTTTTCAGGAACACGCTCAGGGCTTGCGCTTGGCGAGTATTGCGGCATGGACGCGGGCCACGTCGCCCATGTAGCCGTTCGCGTCGGCACGGTCGGCTGCTTTGAGGATATGCTCGCGGGCTCTGGTCATCTCGCCGGCCGCCTCGAAGTAGATGCCGAGATACAGGTGCGCGTAAAAGCGGGGCTCTCCCGCCCGGGTCTTCATGGGCGCGGCCTCCGCGGCAGCCAGCACTTCCCCGGGCTCGGCCTTACCGGCGAACATGCGGTGTACCTGGGCCATCGGGATCCGCGCGTCGCCGGTGATCGGGATCAGCTTCGCTTTCGCCGCCGCCAGGCTCTCCGCGCGGGCGGTGCACAGAAAGTGCCAGACCGCTTTCTCAACATCCTGGGTATTCACGGTATGGTGGAGCGCGAACTGCCGCTGGCCGTCCGCGAAGCGACCGGCGTAATACAGCGCAATGCCGCGCTGCCAGTGGTGCGGCTTCTGGCTCGGCTGCAGCTCCAGGTAGCGGTCGAAGTCTGCGAGACACTCGGTAATCTGACCCGCCCGGAACCGCTCCTCGCCCCGCCGCTGCCACGCTTCCGGCCGCTTGGGGTCGAGCTCCAGCACGCGGGTCCAGTCCGCGATGGAGCGGGCGTAATCCCGCCGCAGCCCGTAGATGTGCGCCCGCAGTGCCCAGGCCTGCGGCTGCTTGGGATCCGCCTCGATCGCCCGGGCGGCCAGGGTCGTCGCCTGGGCCAACTCCCCACGCTCCAACGCCGCGAGCGCCTCCGAAGCGAGCGACGGCGGCTCTTCGGCCTGGAGGGGCGCCGGAGACGCAAGCAGCACCGCCAGCCCCAGCCGAGCGGCGCTCACAATCACGCCCCGGCGGGAGACGCCGGAGGGCAGGGGCTTCTCCTCGCCCAATTCGCCTCGGCGTGGTGCGTGCCTCACGGCCCTTAGAACCATCGGCGCGTGGGACGGCAGAGCAGATCCAGGATCCAGGTGAGCTTCTCGTGCCGATCCACGGTGGCGGCGTTCGCGGCAGCCATCTCGGCCAGCGGGTCACCTTCCGCCGCGGCCGCAAGCTGCAGAGCCGCCTTCTTTCGGTCGGCCTCGCTGGCGTACTCGCTGCGGATCCGGGGCAGCTCGCCGCCGTCCAGCCAGAAACCGCCGCACCCGGGGCACTCATCCAACGCCACCTGTCGTTTGCCGCTGGCGAAGCGCCGCATCAGCACCACCTCGTCGCAGCGGGGACAGCCGCGCCGCGCGTCGTGGTCCACGCCGGCTCCCACTGGCAGTGAGTGGATCTCGAGCAGGAACTCATCCACCTGCTCGTGCGGCTCGTCCACCTGCTTGAACTCGAGGCGATCGAACCAGATCCCCCCGCAGCCCTGGCGGCACACGTCCAGCACCACGCGGTGCGACTCGATCTCGATCAGGCCATTCCCGCAGGCTGGACATTCCATCGTCGTCTCCGCTCACCCTAACATCGTGCACGAGTAACCGGTTGCTTAACGCTGCACCGGCGAATTCGTTACGCTGCACCCTATGAGCCCGGCAGCGTATTCTGTTACAACTTCCGCCGCCGAAGCACCTCCGGCAAGCCACACCGGCCAACTACCGCCGGAGGTGCATTCAAACGGGGGAGAACATCAACGACCATGTCCGTATGCGCTGCAGAGCAACCGAAGGAGAGGAAGCACGCCGGCCGGCAAGGACTGCGGCTGGTCTTACTGCTAGGGCTGTTGGTCCTGGTAGGTGGGGCGACCGGCGCCGCGTGCTTCTGGCGCTCGCCAATCTACTGCGGGCCGGTCGCGCTGGCAGGGCCACACTGCCGCGAGGCGGTCCTCATCAACAACGTGTCCGTGACCACCAAACCCACCCCGGGCCGGCGGGGCACCTGGAGTTGGAAGGCGAAGACGCTCGCGCTCGACGTACGCAAACACGAAACCAGCCCCGTTGTCCTGACCAACAAGCGGATCTGGAAGCTGGGGATGTTCACGCTGATCCAGCGCTGACCGCGACTCCAGCGGCACCTATGGAGCCGGCTCCACCACCACGGCGCCGCGCCGGTCGCGGGGCACGCGCAGCGGGAGGTGGACCCGCGTGCGCATCCGGTGCCCCGGGCCGCACTCGTATTCCACGTCCACCGGCAAGAAGTTCCCCTCCGTGTTCCCGGCGCGCGGCCCCGCGAAGATCCGGAGACGGAAGGCGCTTACCTCGTCGGCGGTGAGCCTCCAGCCCAGTGACTCCCCGAGTTGCACGAGGCTCCGGCGCTGGGACGGGGCGAGGTCGCCCAGGGTCAGGGTCAACGGCTGCGTGCCGGACGCCAACGGCAGGGGCCGATCTCGCAGGCGGAGCGGCGCGGCGGCCAGGGTGATCACCGCCCGCACCGCCTCGCCGTCGCTGGAGTCGTGGATCCAGCCGCCGCGGGCCAGGGCGCCGAGACCATCGATCTGAGCCGCGGTCAGCTCACTCACCAGGGCCAGATCGGCAGAGGTGGCGGCGCCGTTCCGGGCGGCCAGCCGGCCGGCGCTGCGAGTAAGCCACGAGTCCGGCGCCTCGTAGGCGGACTGGGTGATCCAGTCCCGCTTCCGCAGCAAAAGCGTGTCGCCGCGGGACCACCATAGATACTGGGCCTCGGCGCAGAAGCGATCCAACCGCGTCCCATCGTCCTCCGGAGCGGGCGTAACGTCCGGAGGCCGGCTGCACCTCTCGCCGCGGTAGTAGTCGGCCAGGACCGGCTTCCCCGCCACCTCTGCCAGGGACCGGAGCCGGTCCACCCAGTCGCCGGTCGGCTTCACCCTGGCTGCGGCCTGTGCAAAGTGAGCCCGCGTAGTGGCCTTCTCCTCGACCGGCCCATAGGGGCTCCCGTGCGCCGGGAGCACCCAGCAGAGCCGCGTGTCCACCAGGGTGATCGGCCAACCGTTGATGGAAAAGCTGAAGCGGCCCTGCTCGTCGACCGCCGCGGACGAAGCCGTAGGTGAGGAGCCGAGGTTCATCCCCACACTGATGTAGCCGTCCGCCCGCAGGGCCTGGATCCGGAAGGCGTTCCGCTCCAGGTCTTCGAGACGATGCCGGATCACGTATCCTCCGGGTCCGGCCTTCCGGATCGCCTCCTGCCCCTCGGGGGAGTTGAAGAACATCTCTTCCTGCTCCACCCGCCGCGCGTAGGCCTCGCGGAGCGGGGCTTGCTGCGGCGGGGTGAGACTACTCAACGGCAACCGGAGCTCCTTGCGGCTGAACAGCTCATCCTTCTGGCGAGGGCTCAGCAGCGCGTAGAACTCGGTGACCCACCGCCACTCCGGGTCGCTCAGCAGGATGCGGCTGAAGTCCTTCTCCGGCCGCCGGCTCAACTGCTCCGGGGACTCGGAGAGCGCGCGGGCGTGGTCGTCGACCAACGTTTGCACGCGGCGCACCGTCTCGAGGCGCAGTGCGGTGAGGCGGCGCGCGGACTCTGGAGGACGTACGAGCCGGTACTTCAGGGCGTCCGCCGGCCCGGTCCGCTCCCAGCGGAGGTCCAGCAGAGCGGCGAGGTCGGCCAGCGTCTCCCAGGCGGGGCGGGCCGGCCCGAAGAGCACCACCTTCTCCTCCGCGGCATCCGGCGCTACGGTGAGACTCGTGCTCGTCGCCTGCGACAAGCGCGGCAGCAATTCCCGGAGCGAAACTCCCGGCGCGCGCACCGTGAGCCGCGTGGCCAGGCGCGGGTCCGCGGAGAGCGGCTCCCCCCTGCCTCCGGGTGCTCCGAACGCAGCCAGACCGCTCCCGGCACCGAGCACCGAGACCGCGAGCAGCAGCGTTCGGCCCATGCCGCCACTTGTCCTCTTCGTCTGCGCTGGCTCCGGCATGCTCCCCTCCCGACTGTGGGCACCTGTGAGGCCGCTTTGCGGGGCCTCTCACGGTTCTCTTCCACCGCCGAGTTGCGGGCTTCCTTCCAGGCCACCCTCGCTCGTCACGGAGACGAGAGGTAGCTCCGCGGCCCGCCCGGCCCTAAAGTGTTCCTGGCCGAACGGTCGCACTTCGGCAAGTGGGCGGGACCGGGCTACTTCCAAGGCTTCGGTCGATCTCCATCGGGCCGCCACCTGTGGGACCCTGGCCAGCCGACGGTCGCTATTGGAGCGAGCTACTGGAGATCGAGGTAGCGGTCCGGCGGGGTCTGGCTCTGGTAGAACTGCTCCGGCTTCTGCCACTTCACGTGGCCGTCTGCCCAGCAGACGTTGGTGCCGTCGGAGTGGTGAAAAGCCGGCCGGCCCCAGCAGTCCATGTTGGGATCCCCGGGAAGCAGCAGGAACTTGCCGTCATCCCCGCACCAGCTTCCCGGCGTGCTGGTCTTTGCGTCCAGCAGCAGCACGGTTTCGGAAGGCGCCTGGACCGCCGCCAGGGAGACCGGGGTCTGCTGGAACATGAAGTCCATGCCCACCAGGTAGCGCGCGTTGTAGCCGAAGTGGGTGGTCGGCTGCCCGCCGGCGTCCGTCTTCTTAACCTGGCTGCTGGGGCAGTGCCAGATGCCGGTGTTCTTCACGTAGGGGTCCAGCATGTCGTGCCACATCACGGCGCCGCCGGCCACGGCGTACGCCCCCAGCGGGAACGTTTCGTCGTAGTCCTGGGTGTACATCAGCACTGCGGCGCCCAGGTTGCGGAGGTTGCTGCCGCAGGTAATCTGCCGCGCCTTCTCCCGCGCCTTCGCGAACACCGGGAAGAGGATGGCGGCCAGGATGGCGATAATCGCGATCACCACGAGCAGCTCGATCAGCGTGAAGCCGGAACGACCGGGGCGGGAACGGCGATGCCAAGCGGAAGACATCCAAGCGACTCCTGGCGCGTTATGCATGAGCGTCGGCATCGTGCCGGCTTGAACTTACTATAGCGCCACCGACGCTCTGCCGTGGAGGCGGTTCGGTTGAGACGCCATCGGCCGCAGGAGTCCGCCTGCCACCTCCCGAATCATCCCCCGGTCCAGAGAGCGCAGGCGATGAGGTGCGAGGACCGCTGGGAGTGAGCATGCTGGCGCAGCGACGGCGAGTGTGGGGAGCCCTGCTCCTGGTGTTGACGGCGGCGATGCTCGGCCGCCCCCATGACGGAGCTGCGGCAGCCAGGCGGGACCGGCCGGTGCGGCCGAAGGTGCTCAACCTCATCTACAACCCGATCATCGAGGCGGAGGGCGGGAAGCGCCTCCATGAGGTGTGCCGCTGGAAGGACCCGGCCGCCCTCACCGCGCAGTACGTGGCGGACATCAAGGAGTGCAGCGGCGACTTCGCGCAGTACCAGGTGGTCGACACCCAGGTGCTGGACCAGTTCCCGAAGAAGAGGGACGGCTTCCGCTACACGGACGAGAGCTTCCTCCAGTGCTTCCGGGCGGGGAAGGGCTGGCACCAGCCGGACGCGATCGACTACCACGCCATCGTCGAAGAGTTCGACCTCGTCCGCCGCGTCAACCGGCGGGAGATCGACGAGGTCTGGGTGTTCGGCATGCCGTACAGCGGCCTGTATGAGTCCACGATGGGCGGCAGAGGGGCGTACTTCTGTAACTCGCCGCCCCTTACGGGGGTCGACTCCTCCCGGATCTTCGTGATCATGGGCTTCAACTACGAGCGCGGCGTGGGCGAGATGCTGGAGGATATCGGGCACCGTACCGAGAGCATCCTGCGCCGGGTCTACGGAAGCTGGGACCCGGAAGAGACCCACATGTGGAACCGCTTCACCCTCTACGAGAAGGTGGCGCCCGGCAGGGCGGCGTGCGGGAACGTCCACTTCGCCCCGAACAGCAAGAAGGACTACGAGTGGGGCAACAAGACCCCGGTCTGGAGCACCGCGGACGACTGGCTCAACTACCCGAGGCTCACGGGAAAGGCCCGGATGATGACCGCGGCGGACTGGGGTAACGGGGACATCCGCCTGCACCACAAGTGGTGGCTAACCCGCCTGCCCAAGGCTCCCGGCAAGGCTCCGGATGGCAAGCAAGCCAACTGGTGGAAGTACGTGATCGACTTCAATCGGTACGAGGAGAGCCGGTAGCCCAGCTCTCTTCTCCGGTCCTACTTCGCCACCAAGAGCAGCCCGTCATAGCGAGCATCGAACTCGCCCAGCCCCACCCCTGCCGCCGAGATCCGGTTCGCCTGCGGGTAGGCGGCCAGATCACTGATCACTTTCAGGGTGGTCCAGGTGTCTTCGGTGACCGGATCCGAGGAGGTGCTGCCGAGGTACTCACCGTCCCTGAAGTAGTCGAACTTGATCATGGCCGAGCCGCCTTTAGTGCGTGCGGAGCCGGTGAGAATGTAGATCTTGCCGGCATGGACCGGGAGGGACGGGTGGCCGAACACTGCCCACTCCGCGTTCCCCTTCGCCGCCAGCGCGTACCAGCCGTCCTTCGGCTCGCGGTCGGTCCAGGTCAGGGTGGCCTTTCCGCCCTCGCTGGTATACGTCTGCCACCCAAACGGCTTCCCGGCGGCCACCTCTTCCATGCTGCCGTTGCGCAGCAGGTTGGGCGCCGAAGCCTCCCGCACTACCAGTTCCAGGTCGTCGAACCAGGCGGTGCAGTCGCCGTTTACGCCCAGCGCCGCGGAGACGAACTTCGCGTTGGGAACCTCGGCCAGGCGACTCACCGCCGAGATCGCCTGCCACTCCTTCGAGCCCGGATGCAGCGAGAGGTCGTAGGCGGACGAGGAGAGGTATTCCCCATTCTCGGCCAGGTAGTCCAGCTTCACGATGCACGAGGCCTCGGGCTTGCCTTCCACCCGCGCCCAGCCGCGGAACGCCACCTGCTTGTTCGCCTCGACCGGCACCCGTCCCACCGCCACCACGGCGTACTCCCCGGCGCCCTGCACCTTCAGTGACTTGGCGCCGGTATGACCGCCTTCCACCACCTCGAACCGGTAGGAGTCCTTGGGCGCCTGGTACCGCTCCCAGCCTTCCGGGAACCGGTTCGCGCCCAACTCGCCTTCCAACGAGTGGTTTTTGATCAGGTTGGGGCCATCGGCCGCCGCGGCGAGACCGGCGGCGCCGAGCAGCAGCCACGTGGAAACCAGCAGGGAGCGATGCATC
>JAJFMS010000800.1 GCA_020696885.1 Armatimonadota bacterium
CCGTTCCTGATGGGGTCCGCGCTGGCGCTCTGGCTCTACCCGCTGCTCTCCAACAGCGGCGTGCCGTTCACCGCGTTCGCGCTGTTCATGGGCATCTCCATGTCCGTCACCGCCTTCCCGGTGCTGGCGCGCATCCTCACGGACCGGCAGCTTCAGAACACGCGGATGGGCACCATCGCGCTCTCCTGCGCCGCCGTGGACGACGTGACGGCCTGGTGCCTGCTGGCGTTCGTGGTCGGGGTGGTCCAGTCGAAGCTCACCCACGCGGGCTGGACCGCCGTGCTCACGCTGGCGTACATCGGCGCGATGTTCCTCGTGGTCCGGCCGCTGGCGGTGCGCTTCGTGTCCCGCTACGAAGGCCAGCGCTCCATCGGTCAGCCGGTAATCGGCGCCATCTGCATGGTGCTGCTCCTCTCTAGCCTGGCCACGGAGTACATCGGCATCCACACGCTGTTCGGCGCGTTCCTGATCGGCGCCATCATCCCGCACGACTCCCGGGTGGCGACCGTGCTCCGGGAGAAGCTGGAAGACTTCGTGGTAGTGATGCTGCTGCCGGCGTTCTTCGCCTTTACCGGCCTTCGCACCCAGATCGGCTTGATCCACGGGGACCAGTGGCTGATCTGCGGCGCGATCATCCTGGTGGCCTGTGCCGGGAAGTTCGGGGGCTCCTTCGTGGCAGCGCGGCTTACCGGTCTCGGCTGGCGCGACGCCGCGTCGCTGGGGATCCTGATGAACACCCGGGGGCTGATGGAGCTCATCGTGCTGAACATCGGCCTCGATCTCAAGGTGATCTCCCCGACCCTCTTCGCCATGCTCGTGATCATGGCCGTGGCCACCACCTTCGCTACCACGCCGATCCTGGACGCGCTGTCGCGGGGCGGGGCGAGTGCCATGGAAGAAGGCGAGTTGTCTGGGGCCTGAGCCGGCGGTGGTCCTAAAAGTGGAACCTCCGCGGATAAAGTGACCCGGATGGCGAACTTCCCGAGGTGAGCCGCCGGCGGTATCCGTACGGTCGCTATCGAGCTCGGCCTCTCTGTCCTCGCTCCCGAAGGAGCTTCACCCATGATCCGCACTACCTCTCGCCGTGCCGGAAACTTCCTGCTCCTGGCGCTCGGAATAATCACCGCCGCCCTGGGAAGGGGCGCGGCCGGCGCGCCCGCGGACGACCGCGCGCGACTGCTGGAAGGCGTGCGCGCCATCGCTTCTCCCGGCGTTCCCGGCTCTCTGGGGGTCTACGGCAAAGATGCGTTTCCGCTCGTGGCCGGAAAGAGCGATGGCGCCCAGGTAGCGGTGATCGCGGCGGGGCGGCTGGGGAACGGACGGGTGGTGGCGTTCGCCCACGACGGCTACCTCCGCGAGGACGCGTTCGGAGTGGCGGACACCACGAAGCTCCTCCGAAACGCGGTAACGTGGGTGGCCGGCGGGAAGCCGAAGTCGCGCGTCACGGTAGTGGGGATGCCGGGCCTGGTGCAGCTCCTCAACGCCGGCGGGTTCGAGGCGCGTCCGGGCTCCCTCCGGGACGAGCTGGCCGACGCGCAGGTGCTGGTGGTAACGCACCAGGGCGTGGATGCCGCCACGGCCGGTCGGCTGCAGGCGTTCGTGGAGCGAGGCGGCGGGCTGATCGCCGCCAGCACCGGCTGGGGCTGGGCGCAGATCACCGGAAAACCGATCGGCGAGCATCCGCTGAGCGCCGTCACCCGGCATGCCGGCATTGTGTGGACCACCGGCACCGCGGACCGCACCCAGCCCGGCGGCTTCGACACCACCCAGCCGGTGCCCCCGCTGGTCCACGCGGGCGACGCGCTCTCCGCGCTGCTGGAGAAGGTCGCGCCAGAGCCGGCCGCCGCCGCGCAGGCCGCCGCCAGCGTGCTCCTGGCCGCCCGCAGCGCGGGAGCCGGCGATCCGCTGCTGGCACCCCGGCTCCAGGAGCTGCGCAAGGCAGCCGGAGCGGCGGGCATCCCGTCCGAGCGAGCGCCGGTGAGCAACCGCACCCCGCTGCGCCGGGTGGCGCTGGCGTTGGATCTGGAAGAGGCGCAGCGCGCCGCCCCCGAGGTAGTGAAGGCCCACCCGGCCGCCGCAGACTTCCCAGGGGCCGTGCCGGCGGGGGCGCCGCGTATCACCCGGCGCCTCCAGGTGGACCTTGGCACTTCCGGCTGGCACAGCACCGGCCTCTACGCCGCTCCGGGGGAAGTGGTGACGCTTTCCCGCATCTCCGGGCGCACTCGGATGAGCTGTGGCACCTGGGCGCGTGGAAGCGAGCTCCCGCCATCACTCGCGTGTTCGCCCTGCGTGGCGACCGCACCAGCGCAGCCACCGCCTTCGGGGGGCCGGTGTACGTGGTGGCGCCGGAGGGAGCCGCGGGGAAGCTGGAGGTGGAGATCGGCGGCGCGGTGGAAGCGCCCTACTTCCGCCTGGGCCAGACCTCGCTGGCGGAGTGGAAGGCGTCCATCCGGTCCCGGCCCGGCCCCTGGGCGGAACTGCAGGGCGAGAAGATCATCTTCACGGTGCCCTCCTCGCACGTGCGGGCGCTCGAGAACCCCGAGTCGCTGATGCGGCTCTGGGATCAGGTGGTCCGCACGCAGGAAGGTCTGGTGGCGCGGAAGGATCGCGGGCGACCGGAGCGGATCGTGGAGGACCGGCAGATCTCCGCTGGCTACATGCACTCCGGCTACCCGATCATGGTCCCGATCGACGACAGCGCCGTGCTGGCCCTGGACGAGGCCCGCATGCGCGCCACCGGCTCCTGGGGGCACTTCCATGAGCTGGGCCACAACCTGCAGGAGTCGGCGTGGACCTTCGAGGGGACCGGCGAGGTCACCAACAACGTGCTGGCGATGTACGTCTACCCGGAGGTGCTGAAGCTGCCGTTCGCGGGCGGTCACCCCGCCATCCGCGACCCCGCCGTGCGTGCCGAGCGGCTGCGGAAGTACCTGGATGCCGGCGCGCCGTTTGAGAAGTGGAAGTCCGACCCATTCCTCGCGCTCACGCTCTACATCCAGCTCGTGGAAGAGTTCGGCTGGCGGCCGTTCCAGAAGGTGTTCGCGGAGTACCGCGCCCTCTCGCCGGCCGAGCGCCCGAAGACGGACGAACAGAAGCGAGACCAGTGGATGGTCCGCTTCTCCCGGGCCACCGGCCGGAACCTGGGGCCGTTCTTCCAGACCTGGGGCGTCCCCACCAGCGATACCGCGCGCGCTTCGATCCGGGAGCTCCCCGCATGGCTGCCGGCCGGGCTCGCGGCCCGCTGATCACGGAGGGGCGGTCAACACGTACGCTGGCAGCCCAGCCCTCTCCATCTCCTCTGCGCCTCTACGGGCGATAGACCCAGCGGCTACGCCAGGAGCTCCTTCACCACCCGCCCGGCGACGTCCGTGAGGCGGAAGTCCCGCCCGGCGTGGCGGTAGGTGAGACGCTCGTGGTCCAGGCCCAGGAGGTGGAGGATCGTCGCGTGGAAGTCGTGGACGTGCACCGGGTTCTCGGCCACGTTGATGCCGTAGTCGTCCGTGCTGCCGAAGGTGAAGCCGGACTTCACGCCGCCCCCGGCGAGCCAGGAGCTGAACGCCCAGTGGTGGTGCTCGCGGCCGGCGGCGTTGAGCGCCGCGTTGAACGGCGTGCGGCCGAACTCCGTGGTCCAGACCACCAGGGTGTCGTCCAGCATCCCGCGCTGTTTCAGGTCCGCCAGCAGCCCGGCGATCGGCTGGTCCACGTTGCGCGCGAGGGGCGCGTGGGTGAGCATGTCGCCGTGCGCGTCCCAGTTGTTGGAGGCGCCCACGTCGATCAGCTCCACGAACCGCACGCCGCGCTCCGCGAGACGGCGGGCGGCGAGGCACTGCCACCCGAACCCGGTGGTCTGCCCCCGCTGCAGGCCGTAGAGCGCCAGGGTGGCGTCGCTCTCCTGGGAGAGGTCGAACGCCTCGGGGGCCGCGCTCTGCATCCCGAAGGCGGTCTCGAACGAGCGGATGCGCGCCGCCAGCGCGGGGTCCAGCGGGCGGCCTGCCTGGTGCCGCCGGTTCATCGCGGCGCCCAGGCCCAGCTCCAGCTCCTGGAGGCCGGCGCTGTCGCTGCGGGGGCGCACATTGGGGATCGGGTCCGCTCCCGGTAGCACGCGGGTGCCCTGGTGGCAGCCGGGAAGGAAGTCGGAGGCCCACACCTGTCCCCCCGCGTACGGGAGCTGCGGGGCGATGACCACGAACGACGGCAGGTTGCGGTTCGCCGTTCCCAGGCCGTAGCTCACCCAGGAGCCCAGGCTGGGACGAGCCACGGTGAACGAGCCGGTATGGATCTCCAGCGCCGCCTCGTAGTGGTTGGTGTGGTCGGACTTGAGGGAGCGGACCACGCACAGGTCGTCGGCGCGCCCCGCCACGTGGGGGAACAGCTCGCTCACCTCGATGCCACTGCGGCCGCGGCGCTTGAACTCCCACTGCGGCCGCTTCAAGAACATCTTGTAGTCGCCCGGCTTCCCCTGGAACTCGTTGACGGAGACGGTCTGCCCGTGGTCCGCGAACAGCTTCGGCTTGGGGTCGAACGAGTCCACGTGGGAGACGCCGCCGGTCATGTAGAGCAGGATCACCCGCTTCGCCCGGGCGGGGACGTGCGGCATCCGGGACGCCAGCGGGTCCTCGGCGGCGGAGGCCACGGGGCGCCGGTCGTCGGCGGCGCAGACGTCGGCGAGCACCGCCGGCAGCAGCAGCGAGCCGCCGAGGAGGGAGCGGACCACCGTGCGACGGCTACAGCGATCGTGCGGGGAGTTCATCGGTTCAATCCACGAAGAAGAGCTCGTTGCTGCCCAGCAGCACCCGAGCGAAAGCGGTGAGCGCGCGCAGCTCGAGCTCCGCGGCGGAAGTCGGGTCGCCGCTGCCCGCACTGCGGGTGACCGCGGCCCGGGCGGCCGTAAGGAAGGCGGTCCCTTCCCGCAGCTCCAGCACGCCGGCGGGGCGGCCCAGGCAGAGGCGGTAGGCACGGTCCACGCGGCCGGCCGGGTCCGGGCCCGCGGCCTGCAGGCGGCGGGCCAGCGCCGCCGCCTGATCGTGCACGAACGGATCGTTCAGCGCGAACAGTGCCTGGATCGGCGTGGTGGTGGCCACGCGCTCCGGCGTGCTGCCGTTGGGCTCCGCGCCATCGAAGAGCGCCAGGAACGGGTGCTTGCGGATCCGCTGGGACATCAGGTAGATACTGCGGCGCTGGGTCTCGTACACCGCCGTGAACGGCGTGTGCTGCGTGTACCCCCAGGTGCTCACCGGCGGAAACGGGTGTGCGCCGCCCATCGTAGGATCCAGCTCCCCGCTAACGGCCAGCAGCGTGTCCCGGATCTCCTCCGCCTCCAGCCGCCGCCGGTTCTGCCGGGTGAGGAGCTTGTTGTCCGGATCGATCCCCAGCACCCGCGCGTCCTCCGCCGAGCTCATCTGGTAGGCGTTGGAGAGCAGGATCAGACGGTGGAGGGCCTTGGTGGACCAGGGTCGGTCAGGCGTTCGGGTGTTCAGGTGTTCAGGTGTTGGGGGG
>JAJFMS010000801.1 GCA_020696885.1 Armatimonadota bacterium
TGGTAGACATCGTGACCGGCGACGTCGTCGAACAGCACGGTCAGGCCGCAGCCGTAGGAGTTGTCGACCACGTCGCGGGGGGTGCCGGCGGGAGGTCCGGCCCAGACCTGCCGGACGGTGGGAACCTGTGAGAGGAGCGTCCGGCAATCCTGGACGAGCTGCGCGCGCGCTTCGTCCGAGGTGCCTTCGTGAAGCCAGAAGTAGACGGTGTGAACGAACATAGTACTCTTGAGAAGCCGCGGCAAGCGGGTCGCACGGCGGAGGCCGTAGATGCTCAGGCTATCGATATCACAGCTGCCGTGGGGGTGACCGTGTGTCCGACGCGGCGACACCGCTGGCCGTTGCTTCGTAGGGGCATTCGCCGTGATTGCCCTGTCCTCGACCTACGTCCGGCGTCGGCAACCACGGCGACCACGGCGAGTGCCCCTACAGAGAATCGCGCATTTGGTCTGCACGTTCCTCCCACCAGTCGCTACCTACATTCCCCGGTCGTAGTCAACTAGCAGAACCCGTTACCTACATTTCGTGGTCACCGAGTGGTCGGCTCCGGTTCATCCGCGGCGCCCAGTGGAACCGGCGGGTTCAAGAACCGGCGCTCAATCAATTGGTGGAAACACCAGGCAAACAGCAGGCACAGCGGCACTAGCGCCAGACGCAGCCCCGGCGCCACCGGCACCTGCAGCCAGTAGGCCAGCGGACGCGCCAGGTGGTCCAGGATGAGCCCGTGGGTGAGGTAGAGCGAGTAGGAGTAGGCGCCGATCCCCGCCAGCCAAAGCGTAGGACGCGGGAGCGGCGAACCAGCCCGCTCCGCCTGCACCGAGCTGTTCAGCAGCGTGAAGAAGCCCAGCGCCCAGAGCGGGTAGGCGATCAGGTTGATGGTATAGCCGTCCCGTGACTCCGTAAGCAGCGCCGCGCCAGCCAGCGCGAGGAGACCGCTGCGGTAGTTACGGGTCCACCGGGGCAGCTTCACGGCGCCGGTGGACCATTCGGCGGAGAGCGCCCCCAACGCCCACGGCAGCCAGTGTGGAGGCCAGAACTCCGCGGTGGGCCAGCCCGGGAAGCGGCCGGCTGCGAACTGCGAGGCGACGTACCACCCGCAGCGCACCGCCAGGAGCGCGACCAACAGCCGGCCCCAGCCCCACTGCCGGCGCCAGGGCAGTAAGAGGAAGTAGGCCAGGTAGAGCTGCTCCTCGATGGCCAGCGTCCAGAACACGCCGCAGAAGCTGTAGGCGGTGTGCCGGTCCAGGTTGTGCAGCAGCAGCACGTGCGCGCCCAGATCCACCCACCAGTTCGGACCGGAAGCGGGTCGGCTGGCCGCGGCGGCGACCAGAGCATAGAGCAACAGCGCCGCGAGGTAAGGCGGATAGAGCCGGCGGAGGCGGCGCTTCCAGAACGGTAGGAACTCAACGTGCGGGGAAGCGCCCGCGGCGAGGCGCCGTGCCACACCCTGGTGGATGCAGAAGCCGCTCACCACGAAGAAGAGATAGACCGCCGCGTGCCCCAGGTAGATCGGCGCGCCCAGCAGCTTCTGCCACGGAGCCGCGGTCTCACCCAGTAGCCGCGTGTGGAACAAGACGACCGCCAACGCAGCGGCGCCGCGGAGGGCGTCGATGCTCGTGAGGCGGTCGGTGAAAGGGCGCATACGCGGGGATTGTCGGCGCGGCGCGGGATCGAGATCGTCGGCGACACCGCGTCATCCAAAAGCTCGCGGCGGCCAGTGGTTTCTTCATGATTCCTTCATGATCGCCGTGTCATAATAGGGGCCACGGGCTCATTTGCGGCTCGGACTGCTCTCCGGCCCCTCGGAGCGCCTGGTGCTTACACTTCCACCTTCAGGAGAGAAGAATGACTCGTAATACGATTTGGACTGCCGCTGTGGCCGCGGTGCTTCTGCTTGGCGCTTCCGCTCCGTCCCAGGCAGCTGCTCAAGGGCCTGAACAACGGCGGCTTCAACCGGGAAACGTTCCAGAACCTCAGCCAGGAGGAGCGGACCAAGAAGTTCGCCGAGCTCCGCGCCCAGCGCGAGAAGCAGATCGCCGAGATCCTGAACGCGAAGCAGGTGAGCCGGCTGAAGCAGCTCGAGATTCAGCAGGCCGGCACCCGTGCCCTGGACCGCAAGGACGTGCAGGACGCGCTGAAGCTCACCGCCGATCAGAAGGCGAAGATCGACGCCGCCCAGGCCGCCGAGCGCGAAGCGATGCAGCCGATCTTCCAGAGCTTCCGCGGCAACAACGGCCAGCAGACCACCGATGCGCAGCGCGACGAGATCCGGAAGAAGATGACCGAGATCCGCACCGGCACCGAGACCAAGGTGCTGGCCGTGCTGACCGCCGACCAGAAGAAGCAGTTCGAGAGCCTGAAGGGCGCCGCGTTCACCTTCCCGGAGCGCCGCGGCCGCCGGGGCGGTAACAACAACTAAGCGTTCGGAACCGGGAGGCGACTCCCGGAGCCCCGCTGCGGAAAAGCCGGCCATTGGCCGGCTTTTCTGCGTTTCCGGCACCGGGTTAGCCGTTGCGCCTTTCGAGGGCTCGCTCGATGATCCCGGCGGCGGAATCGAGCCGCAGCCGCACCTGGTCCAGGGTTTCCATGATCCGGTACCAGGCGTGCGGATCGAACTGCACCGCCACGTAGCCGTCTTCCGCCCGCTCTACCGCCTCCGCGAGGCCTTCGGCGGTCCGCTCCACCACGGCCCACTCGTCCTCGGAGAGGTCCTCGTCGACGACTCGTTCGCAGAGCGCCTGGAAGCGTGTGGCGGCGGTTTGGAACTGGTCGACCGTGTCCTGGACCGCCTCCCCGAACTCACGGGGGACGTCGAACTCCTGGCCCAGGATATTGAATGGATCGGACATGACTGGCGCACTTCCCGTCGTTTTCGTTATACCGGTTCATGATACCGCAGGCGAGCGGTAGCGGAGCCGGAGACGGAGGTCACTACCTTGCCGGACAAGCCCCGAACGATCGAGCTGAACGAGCCGTCCCGCCGAGCGGGCGAGGACGCGCTGCGGGAACACCTGATCAGTGCCGCCAACGAGATTTACCTCTTCGAGCATCGGTCATTGCTGATCGATCGCCCGGTGCCCGAAGCGGTCAAGCGCGCCCACAGCGCGATCCGCGCGGAGCTCAAGCGGCTGAATGCGGACCGGGAGCGGCGGGAAGGGTAACTACGCTTCGCTTAGCCTCTGCCGGTCGTCCAGCAGCTTGCTCCACGGCTCGATGCCTTGTTCCAGTCGTTTTGGCACCGTCTCCAGGTTGAAGTCCGCCAGGGTCGCGCCGCCTTCCAGCTCGGACCAGGTGAGCGGACACGAGACCGGCGCGCCCGGTTTTGCCCGCACGCTATAGGGGCTCACGGCAGACTTCCCCTGCGCGTTCTGCACCCAGTCCAGGTAGACTTCGCCACGCTTTCTGGTCTTGAGCGAGCGTTCCACCGTAGCCCTCCCCGGCAATGCCGCAGCCACCTCGCGGCAGACCGCATGGGCGAGCTCGCTCACCTGCTCGTAGGAATGGATCGGCTCGAGCGGCACGTAGAGGTGCAGCCCGCGGGAGCCGGAAGTCTTGAGATAGGGCGTCAATCCCCGGGATTTCAGTGCTTGCCGAAGTGCCTGGGCCGACTCCACGATCGCTCCCCACGGGGCATCGTAGGGGTCCAGGTCCACCACCAGCCAGTCGGGCCGCTCCGGATGCTCCACGGTGGAGTGCCAGGGATGCTGCTCGATCGTGCCCAGGTTCACCAGGTAGAGCAGCGACGCCGGAGTCGTGTAGACGGCGTAGTCGACCGGTTGGCCTGCGTGGGGCATCCGCAGGGTCTCGAGGAACTCAGGACCGCTGTCCAGATCGTGCTGGAAGAACGGCGGCTGGGAGGTGCCGCGGGGGTACCGCTTCAGGATGGCTGGTCGCCCGGACAGGAAGGGCATGAGGGTAGGCGCCACGGCCAGATAGTACTGCAGCAGCTGGCCCTTCGTGATCCGGGGCCGGTTCCAGTAAGGTCGCTCCAGGCTGGTGAGCTCCACCCGCTGCGAGCCGATGGTCACGACCAGGTCGCCTTTCGGCGCCTCGAGGGCGAGGAACTCGGCGGCGGAGAGCGCGCCCTCCGCCGGCGGCATCGAGTGCCGCAGGATCTCGCCAGGCTGTGGCGTCGTCTCGGCTTCGCTCCGTGCGGACGCTTCCGGGGTCGACGTGCTGGCGCGGTTACTGCCTTCGATCACCGCCGCCGCGTCTCCGGATTGGGCGTGCTCATCTTGGACCTTCTGCAGTAGCCACTGTGGCTTGGCGCCTTCCCGGATACGGAACAGGCGCCAGTCCCCGCGCAACCGCTTGCCGTGAAGCGTCAGGTGGAAGGAGCCTCGCTCCCAGGCCTGCTGCGGGTCTGGCTCTCGGGTCTCGAAGGTCCCCTGATCCCACTGGTACACCTCGCCCGCGCCGTAGCTCCCCTCCGGAATCGTGCCCTCGAACGGCAGGTAGCCCACCGGATGGTCTTCCACCTGCACCGCGAGTCGCTTGACCGCCGGGTCGAGTGAAGGCCCCTTCGGGATCGACCAGCTCTTGAGCACTCCGTCGATCTCCAGCCGGAAATCGTAATGGAGATGCGAGGCGTGGTGTTCCTGGACCACGAAACGCTGCGGCTCGCGGTCCGGCTCGACGCGTCCGCGCGGCTCCGGGGTCGCGTCGAAATCCCTCTTCTTCCGGTAGGTATCCAGTGCCATCGCGTGTTCCCCCGACAGTTGGTACCGCGCCCTGGGCTCACCGAAACCGCGGGTAGGGAACCGTGGTGGCCGGAGGGCGGACCGGCTACTGACCCCTGACTGGCGATATTCTTCGGGGGACGGGGCGAGCGGTGCAGACCGGACAGGATGGAGTGGCGAATGGCATACGATCGGGAGCGACAGGTAGCAATAGACGCAGTCATCCAGGCCTGCCGGCTGTGCGAGGGGGTGCAGAAGCGGCTGGTGTCCGCGGAGACGCTGGCGAAGAAAGACAAGTCGCCGGTGACCGTGGCGGACTACGGCGCGCAGGCGCTGGTGAGCGCGGCGTTGGCCGCGGCGTTCCCGGAAGACCCGCTGGTGGGCGAGGAAGACGCCGTGGATCTGCGCAGCGAGCAGAACGCTGAGCTGCGGCGGCGAGTGGTCGAGGCGGCCCAAGCCGTTTCCCCC
>JAJFMS010000802.1 GCA_020696885.1 Armatimonadota bacterium
GGTCTTCGCCGAGCACACCTTCTGGTGGCTGGAGCATTACGCCGGCCTTCGGCAGCACCTCCGCACCCGCTACCACTGCGCCGTGGAGAGCGACCGGCTCCTGCTCTTCGACCTGCGGCCGGCGCCGCACGCCGCCGGAACAGACGCGACTGGAGTAGCCCTATGAGCAAGCTGCGCGTACTTTACATAGTCCAGGAGTTCCCGCAGATCTCCGAGACGTACATCAAGTCCGAGATCGAGGCGATCCAGGACGAGTGCGAGGTCCTGGTCATCAGCATGTTCGATGCGGATGTCGCCTACGCGGATCATGCGCCGTTCCACTGCCTGCAGGATCCTGCGCAGATCCGGCGAGTGATGGAAGAGTTCCGTCCGGACGTGCTGCACAGCCACTGGCTGCACCACGCCCGGCTGCTGGGCTATTTATCGGGCGCCCTCCCTCGCCCCGGGGAGCGGGTGGACCGGTACATTCCGTTCACCATCCGCGCCCACTCGTTCGACGTGCTGGGGGAGAAGGGGCGCTACATTCGGGACGCGGCGCCGGTGATCAATAGCGAGCTCTGCCTCGGCGTCTTCGCGTTCCCCTTCAGCCGCGCTCCCTTCGAGCAGGCGGGCATCCATCCGGAGAAGATCCAGGACTGCTTCCCGGTGGTCCACTATCGCCGCTTCCTGGATCGCTCGCCGAACGGCCCGGCCGTGATGAACATGGGCGCCTGCCTTCCCAAGAAGAAGATGTCCGACTTCCTGGAGCTGGCGGCGATGTCCCCACGGCGGCAGTTCAACCTCTACGCCATGGGCTACCGGGTGGCGGAGATGGAGCGGCTGAACGAGCAGTTGGGCAGCCCGGTCACCATCGTTCCGCCCCTCGAGCCGGACGTGATGCCGGCGGAGTACAAGCGGCACGAATGGCTCGTCTACACCGGCTGCGAGAAGCTGCGCACCGTGGGATGGCCCATCGCGGTGGCGGAAGCGCAGGCCTCCGGCGTGGGGGTCTGCATGCCCAACCTCCGCCCGGACCTGGGACAGTACGTAGGCAAGGCCGGCTTCCTGTTCGAGTCGATCGCCGAAGTGGCCGAGATCATCTCCCGCCCGTTCCCCAGCGATCTCCGCGAGGAGGGCTTCGAGCACGCGCGGAAGTCGGACGTTTTCGAGCACGGCAAGCGGCTCATCGGCCTCTGGCAGAGCGCGGGGACCTCTCCGGCTACCGTAGAGCCGGCGGGCACCGCCGCCCCGGCCTGGGGCCAAGGCGGGAGTACCTGGGAGTGGCAGTACCACCTCCACGCCGCCCAGCGGGAGCTCCAGGAGCTGATGCCCGCCGGCGGCGACTTCATCCTGGTGGATGACGACCAGTGGCGGGCCGCCTTCACCAACGGTCGCCGGCCGATCCCCTTCGTGGAGCGGGACGGCCAGTACTGGGGCCCGCCCGCGGACGACGCAGCCGCGATCCAGGAGGTGCAGCGCAGCCGTGAGGCCGGCGTGGGCTACCTGGTCGTGGGCCGCCCCGCCTTCTGGTGGCTCGACCAGTACTCGGGCCTCCGTGATTATCTGCGTGCCAACTTTCCCTGTCCCGTTGAGAACGAGCACCTGGTGGTGTTCAACCTGCGGAAGGAGCAGTCATGAGTCACTTCAATCAATCCGGCGCCGTGCGGCGCCATGGGTTCACGTTGATCGAGTTGCTCGTCGTGATAGCGATCATCGCGATTCTGGCGGCGATCCTCTTCCCGGTGTTTGCCCAGGTGCGCGAGGCGGCCCGCAAGGCCACCTGCCAGAGCAACCTGAAGCAGATCGGCACCGGGGTGCTGATGTACGCCCAGGACTTCGACGAGACCTATCCCAACTCCGGAAGCGGCGTCGGTGGGGACGTGGTGCGCCTGCTGCAGCCCTACACCAAGCAGGCCTTCGGGCAGGGGATCTGGAGGTGCCCAAGCCACTCCCTACTCACCCCGGCCAGCGGCTGGACCTCCAGTTACGGTTACAACTTCCAGTACCTGCTGGCGCCGGGTCCGGACTACCCGCACGACGGCTACAACGGGTTCGACAACTCCGGGGTCTCGCTGGCCTTCCTGAACCGGCCGGCAGAGACGCTGTTGTTTATGGATCACACGGCGCCGCCGGCCAATGTGAACCTCTGGTCCTACATCGCGCGTCCCGGCGACACCCAGAACAACGACGGGTTCGGCCGCGCCCAGTTCCGGCACAGTGGGCAGGCCAACGTACTCTTCTGCGACGGCCATGTCAAGGTGGAGCGCCCGTCGTTCGCCCTGGTTCCCGGTGAGGCCAAGAACTGGGATCCGCGCTAACCCGCCCCGAAATGACGCGTGTGCCGGAGGCCCGACAGCAGTCGGGTTCGCCCAGGAAGCGCCTTCGCCCGTGCCAAGGTGCTTCCTGGCCCCCTGCTTCGGCAGGGTGGGGAGCCTGACGGCCCGGGCGAGCAGACATCAGAAAGCGTTCTCAATCCTAAGTTCTGAAGAGGAGCCGCATGTCCATCCAAGAGCCCCAGAACCCCGAGGCTGGCGTCCGCTCCCACCGCTGGTTCGTAGGTCCGGTCGATCAGTATGACCGGAGCGCCGCCATGCAGTTCACGCTGCTGACTCTGCTGGGACTGCGCGAGCACCATTCCCTGTTGGACATCGGGTGCGGCTCCCTCCGGGCGGGCCGGCTCTTCATTCCGTACCTGCTGCCCGGTTACTACTGCGGCCTGGAGCCGGAGCGATGGCTGGTGGAGAACGGCCTGGAGACGGAGCTGGGCCGGGAGATCGCCCGGCTAAAACAGCCGACCTTCAGCCACGACGACAACTTCACGCTCACCACCTTCGAGCGTTCCTTCGACTTCCTCATCGCGCAGTCGGTCTTCTCTCACGCCACGATGGCGCAGATCCGGCGGTGCCTCTCCCAGGCGCGAGAGGTGATGACCCCTTCTTCGCTCTTCGCGGCCACCTTCCGGCGAGGGGACTTCGACTACACCGGCAGCGAGTGGGTCTATCCGGGTTGTTCCACCTATCGCCTGGAGACCTTCGCCGGCATGGCGGAGGAGAACGGTCTGGGCTGTGCGGCGCTCACCTGGCCTCACTCGAACGGGCAGACCTGGGTAGTGCTGGGCGATCCCAGGACCCTCTCCCGTCTCCCTCCCGCGCTGCGGGATCCGGCGGTGAGCACGGGAGTGGCCGAGTTGTTCGCGCCCGTTTTCGGCGACCGGAACGCGATCCCGTGGGAGACGCGCCTCTCCCAGGCCCGGAACGAGTTGCTGGAGGCGATCCCACCCGCGGCAGGCTTCGTGCTGGTGGACGAGGACCAGTGGGGGATCGGGCC
>JAJFMS010000803.1 GCA_020696885.1 Armatimonadota bacterium
GGTGGATCGCCTGCACCGCTATCGCCGCCCCCAACCCAGAGCCAGCGAGGCTGGATACCGCCGCACCCAGTGCTCCCCACGGAGCGATCAATGCGAGATACCCTGCCAGGCTCACTGCCAGCACCGGCACGGCAATGGCGATGACCACGACCGGTTTCCCCCAGGCCGTCAGGACCGCAGACGCAATCGACACCACCACCAGCGCTACACCGCCGAAGATGAGCGGAGGGATCAAAGTGCCGCTCGACACGAATTCCGCTCCGAAGAGCAGCAGCGCCAACGGCTTCGCAGCCCCTGCCACCAGGCCGGCTATCGGCAGCAAACCGCACGCCGCACGCAGTGCGAAACCGGTCAGGTCGCGAGCCTCCGTGGTCGCGTGGTCCTTCAGCAGCCGGGTGAGGGTGGCCAGCAGCACCGGCGCCACCGCCATCCCGGCGATACTCGGGACGAGGCAGAGATTACGCGCGGCGCCGTATACCCCCACTTCCCGCGCGGACCGGGAGATGACCTCCAGGAGCAGAAGGTCCAGCGTATCGTGGAGGCGCAGCAGCAGCGCAAAGACCACCAGCGGCCGCGCAAATAGCAGAATCTCGCGTGCCGCCGGGCCGCTGCTGCTCCAGATCGCTGGCTTCACCCGGAGCCGCAAGACCCCCAACTCGACCGCACTGGATCCGATCACGCCCAGAATCGCTCCCGGCACACCCAGGCCGAGGCGGATGAAGCACAGGATGAGCAGCAATCGTGCCGCCCATCGGATCGCGCTCGCCGCACTTCGGTACGCAAACTTCCCGGCAGACAGCGCCAGGTGCTGATGGGCCTGGGCGGCGCAGAACAGCGGCACGTCCCAGGCGAACAAGCGGAGATTGTCCGCCAGCGCCGGCTCACCCAGTGCCGCCGCCAGAGACGGGGCCGCGATCCAGAAGACGGCGAGCACTATCAGGCTCATCAACAGATGGAGGCGGAGGACCGCCGCTCCCACGGGGCGCCAATCATCCGCCTCCCCGGCGAGCTTGATGGAGGCGCGGCTGAACAGGGCCGCCACGCTCCACTCCGCCCAGAGCACCAGGGAGGCCGCCAGTGTGTACTGGCCATAGCCACCGGGGCCCAGCGCTCGCGTCAGGAAAGCGGCGGTGAGCAGCCCGGTGGGCAACATTAACGCCTCGGCCGCGAAGAGCTGGACCGCCCCGGCCTTCCCCCGGGCTGCGGCGCCTAACGAGGCTGCTCGGTCCGGCGCTGCCACGATTAAACCGACCAGTCCAACAGCGGGAGCCCGGTAAGACGCCGGAAGTCTCGCATCTCCCCTTCTAAAAGCTCTACCAGGCGGCTCCGCGTCGGCTCGTCCAGCTCGGGGCGCGGGATACTATCTGAGAACGGGAGATAGATGAGCCGCTCCGCATGCCACTGCAGGGCAGAGGGTAGCCGGCAAATGACCTCCTGAAGCGGAAACCGCGCGACCGCCTGGCCAAGCGGAGTCTTCTTTCGCTTGTCACTGGACTTATGCCGCACATTTTCGAACCGGGAGGAGCGGAATTCGGCATCAACACCGAGGAATTGGAATACCTTCCGCAGCGTGCCGGCTCGCTCTCGCAGCAGCTCTTCCTGGGTGATCACCAGGAGCTGCTCCGCCCGAAACCGGGCTAGATAGCGCTCGATCTGGGTGAAATAGCGGCTGCGTCCGAGATACGGGTTATCGGAATCACCCAGCACCGCCTCTTGAAAGTCCCGGCACTCTTCTCCGCTGGAAATCGCATGCACATAATGAGAAATCATTCGCTGAATCGGGTCCCGCACCACGTAGATTAGCTTCACGTTGGGAATCAACGAATGCATTCGCTCCGGCACGTGCGGAGTGAATGGATAGTCGGCATAAATCGGAGAGGCTTCGCCGCGAAATCTACCATCACCGTTGAACTGGCTGCGGTACCAGTCGATCCCTTGAGACCAATAAAGATCGTCGGAAAAGAAGTTGAGTTCCTTCGTGGCAGACATCGTCACGTCCGGATGACCATCAAGATAATAATGGAGGCTCGTCGTACCGCACTTCATGGCACCGATAATCACGAAATCCGGCAAACCCCCAGTACTGGACTGCACCTTCATGCCACGTTGCTCCGATCAGGGCGTTGCCGGACCCGGCACCGGTACAGCCGCCTGCGGGTGTGGCTTTGCGACCGGACCTCGTCGATGATAGGCGGCCAGCAAGACCCCACCGAACCGGCGCTCACTCACTCGCACGTGACCGCATGCCTCCCGCAAAAATGCATCGATCTTTGTGCCGTCCGCACGGTTCACCACCAGCCAGAGCCGGCGGGTTGAGTTACCACGCTTCCGCAGCTCTTCCCGCTCCTTCTCATCGAACAAGGCGGCCCCTACGGGGAGCACCTGGCTCTTGCGGATGCCGTAATACGTGAGGCATTCGTGAGTCCACGGCGCGGTCACCGCAACCGTTTCACCCCAGCGGACCTCCTTCCGGAGCGCTCGGGCCGTCTCGCGCCATGGCTCCAGCTTCGGGGTCACGTGCCAGGAGACCACCGCGCCACTGGCGAGGAGGAAGGCGCCGGCGGCCACCGCCCAACGACGCCGCGGGATGGACGCGATCCAGATCGCGCTCACGATCGCCAGGGCCGGCACAATCACCTGAAGCCCGCGGTCCGCCCAGAGGTTCCGGAACTGGGAGATCCCCCAGGCGAGAAGGATCGGGACCAGAGACGCCCCCACCAGCAGCGCCAGCCGCCCGCGATCCCCGTCTTCGGGAGCCGTTTCCTCGCTGTCCACGCGGTTCCCGGTCACCAGGACCATCCACAGCAGCGCAATCGTGAGCACTCCCCAGGCCAGAAGCGACGGCTCGATTCCCCAGCCGAGCCGCATGGTGTAGCGGCCCAGATGGATACCGAAGCAGTTCGCCACAAACGCGGGAACGTCCAAAAGCCGGGGGCGAGGCTGTAGGGAGAGCCAATGCTGTGGTCCGTTGCTGGCCTGCTGACGCAATGCGATCGGGATCCAGGCGGCAAAGGCAAGCAGCGGGCCGACGTTCCACCCCACCCAGGCCATGAACCGGCCCATCTGTTCCCGATACAGCAAGTAGCCGCTATACGCCGCCATTACGCCCACCCACACGAATGCGGTGTAGTAATGGGTGTAAAGCGCCGCGGTGAGCGCCATCGCAAATAGGAGTCCGTCGGCGCGTTTGCCGGAGCGATGCCAGGCCAGCGCCCCTCCCAGGGTGAGAGTAATCAACAACACCAACAGGGAGTACATCCGGCCCTCCATGCTGTACTGCACGAGGATCGGAGTGGTGCTCGCAA
>JAJFMS010000804.1 GCA_020696885.1 Armatimonadota bacterium
CGCTCGGCGCGCGCCTGGGCGACAGCCGGCCGGAGCTCGCGCCGCTCCTCGCCCGGTACCTCGCCTCCCGGGGAAGTGAGCCCACCCCGTTCTGGAACGCCGCCGCCGTAGCGATGGCACGGTCGCCGGAGTTCGCCGGTCGCTTCCTGCAAGGCCTGAGCGGCTCAAGCGCCGGCCGCGAGGACGCCGTGCGCCGCCTGGTGGGAGGCTCACCCACCCGCGCTCGTGTGCTCTCCTTCGCGCTGGGCCGCGCGCTGGCCGCGCCCACCCAGGGCGATCCGCACCGGGCCGATCTCCTCGGCCGGCTGATCGGTCGCCGGAAAGACCTGGCGCAGGCGGCGCTCGCCGGAGTAGTCGGTAGCGCGCACCGTGGCTCCATGGCCAGTACGCGTAGCGATCTCCTCTGGCGCATCTCCATCCAGGGATTAGCGCGCGCCTCGGAGCGCTCGTTCGCATTCCGTGAGCTCCTCGACGAACAGTTGCTCCAGCTCGCCCACGATCCGCGATCGATGGAGCGCTGGGCGCGGCAGGATCCCGACTCGGTCGCCCAGAGCATCGACCGGCTCCCTTCCCTGATGCTACCGATCATCGGCACGGAGGAAGGCCGCCGGGCGGCGCGCTCCTCGCCGAAGATCGTCGCCTCGCTGCTACGGGCGGCGCAGCGGATCCAGGACTCCCGCCTGGCGCGGGAGCTCGCTTCCCCCAGCCAGTCCCCGCTGCAGCTCTGTCTCGCCCACGCGGCCGGCGCCACCGAAGACCTGGCCGGCGGCACGGTCTCCCGCGCCGTGCGCCGGTTTATCGAGCGTCCCAGCCTGCACCGGGACCTCGCCCAGGAGGAGCGTAAGGGACGGCGAGAAGCCACCGGGCACTGGAGTGAGGAAGAGCCGCGCGAAGCGCCCGCTCGTGCCGGCGCCCGCTCCCCCGCTGCCCGGCCCCGGGCACAGCGGGCCGCCCTCCCGCCGGGGCTGGGCCCAGGCCATCCGGGTATCCCGCCCCGTCCCGCGTCTCGCGAATCGGCCCGCTCCCGCCGGAACGCCCCCGGGGACACGCGGTCAAACCCGCTCCTGGGCTCCCGGCGCACCGACCCGCCCCTCACGAATGACCTGCCGGTCCTGAAACGCAACCAGCAGCTCACGGCCCCGCTGGGAGGCGCTCGGCAGCGAGCGGCGCAGTCCCGGCCTCTAGCGGCAGGCCGCGCCCATTCCCTCGCCGCGCGTGCTCTGCCGGGGGCAGTCCCCCGCGCACCCAAGACCACCGGCGCCTCGCTCCGGCCCACCCCAGGGATCACTGCTCCCCGAAGGCTCGCTCGACCCGGTGGGGTGAGCGGCGCGCGCCAGCCGGACCGGATGAGTCCAGGGCAACCGCTTATTCCCCGCCCGGTGCAGCTACCGGGACGGTCCACCGCGGGCGGACCGATGGCAGCCACAGCACAGTCCGGTGGTCCAGGTGGCGCCAGCCGGAGTGAACGCGGCAGCAAGGTCCAGCTCTCCACTCCGCAGTTGCCCGCCCGGCCCGATGCCCAGCGGGCCGTGGCCTTGCGAGACCAACTGGTGCAGTCCAACGGACCGGGCCAGGCCATCCCACCCGCGCAGCGGGCAGAGATGGAGCAGTACTTTGGCCACCGCATGGACAACGTCCGTCTCCACACCGGCGCGCACGTATCCCGGGCAGCAGACTCCCTGCAGGCGGACGCCTTCACCATCGGACGGGACGTCTTCTTCGCTCCCGGGAAGCTGGCGGTGGATACCAAGGAAGGAAAAGCCCTCCTCGCCCACGAGTTGACCCACGTGGTCCAGCAGACCGGGATGGGTCGCCGATTCCACGGCTACGGCAACGCGCCCCAGACGCTGGAAGAAGAAGCTCGCCACGTGGAGCGGATCTTCCGCAAGGCACCCACCACCGGCGGCGGTGCGCTCGCTATCTCCCGGGTGAATCTGACGCTCGAGAATGCCGGCGCCGCCCCGGTCACTCGCGACCACCGGGAGCGGCTGGAGGCGATCACGGCCCTGGCGCTGGAACTCGCGCAGCAGCGCCTGTCCGTCGACGCCCGCACCCCCACCGGGCGCTTCCACCTCTCCGCGCTGGACGTAGCCCTGGAGATCGACCTCGAGCTCTCGGACGAGGACAGCGCCCGCCGCCTGGCGGACGCCATCTGCCTCCGCCTCTGGAAACATGCGCCCGAGCCGCGCCCGAGCCGCGCCGCGGCGCCGGTGCTCCCGCAAGTCCAGCGGTTCGAGAGCGACGAGCACCGTGATATCGGCGCCAAGGGCTCGGGAGCTAAGCGCCTCCAACTGGACCTGGGCGACGGTACCCAGCTCACCTATGGTGAGATGGTGGCCCTGGCCGGCGACTTCTTCGAAAGCCTAAGCGAGATCCAGACGCTTTCCAGATCCCGTGCCGGGAAGGAGCAGCTTCGCTGGGCTCGCTGGAAAGCGCTCTACCAGGGGTCGCCACCGCCGGAAGTCTCTAACGACGCGAGGCAGGCGGTGGAGACACGTTACCGCACCCTCGCGGCCCGCAACGCCTCGCACTTCAGCCAGGGGGGCCAGGCCCAGTCCAACTACCAGTCGTACCACCAGAGCGCCCTACGCCTGGCCTTCGAAGCGGGTGCGTCCGCCGGCCGACACGAGCAGGAAGGCCAGTGGGAAGCAGCGCTCCTGAACGAGGCGTTCGGCAACCATTTCCTGACGGACATGTTCTCATCCGGCCATGTCCGCACCCCGCGTGAGGAGATCAGCCGGTGGTATGCCGCCCAGTTCGCGGACTCCAACGAGCGGCTCCTCGCGCACATGGCCGATGCCATCACGAACAACCTGATTACGATCGACCAGCCGCGATGGACTCCTCGATGGGCGATCCGGAGCAAGGTCCGGTCCCAATTGGACGCTACCGTAGGCCGGTCGTTCTCGCTAGGTGACCTCGTCGCCCTGGCCTGGCACAACGCGGACAACCAGGGGCTGCAGGTGGTGTCTGAAGCCGGCCCGGACGGGGTCGAGCGGAAGGGCGGTTTCCGCTGGGAAGCAGTGGGAGACGAGCACCTCCACCAGCCGGGCAAAGCCGCGGGGACCACCCAGCAAATGGTGGTGGCCGCCGTGAAGGCTTCCCTGCAAGAGTTGGAGCACGCTCGGGCTGCCGGGCGGCGGGCTCGCGGCGCAAAGGGCGACGTGGCGAAGGCCCGGCAGCAGTTCCTGGCGACCCATTCCAGATCAGCCGCCGAACGACTGGTGCCGCACACCGACGAGCGAACTCCGAACGCCGAGATGGCCTGGAAGTGGGGCCACTTCAACGAAGCGATGCAC
>JAJFMS010000805.1 GCA_020696885.1 Armatimonadota bacterium
GTGACTGCGAGTGCAGCGATGGGAAGGATGTCGGCGTAGCTAACTCGAATCCAATTACGTCGGTTTGCTACATCGAGTGCCCAACGTGAAAATTCTCAATAGACAATCTAAAGGCCCCCGGAGGGTCGGGGGCAGTTCACGGTTGGGTGGGGGAAGTGAAGCTCACTAAGCGGCATTATACAGACCGGCCCGTCGATTGGCAAGCGTCCGCTACCAGCCAATTGGCTGTCGGAGACGAGGGCTCGCACCCTTACGGCGCGAGCCGCTCCTAAGATATGTTTTAGCAGACATCGATCTCAAGGGCCTAGCAGGGGACCGGAGCGGCGGTCCAAGCCTTCCGCACCCCCGACATTCAGATGCTCCGGAAGCGGTGCAAGGGTTCCCCGTCGGCCCGGTCAGAGCGTGGACTGGAGCTCATTCGCGAGCGTAGGTGATCTCCCCGCCCACCACCGTCATCGCCACCGGGATCTGACTGATCTGGTCAGCCAGCACGGCACGCGGATCTTCCTCCAGCACCACGAAGTCGGCCAGCTCTCCGGGCGCCAGGCGCCCGGTGCCCGGCGGAAAGCCCCCGCGCAGCGTGTAGCTGCCCTCGCTGAACACGCGCACCGCCGCTTCCAGCGGCAAACCCTCGTCCGGCGACCAGCTCGGGCGGTAGACGAGCTGACCGATCGCAGCCATCGCGTCCAGCACCTCTACCGGGCAATCCGTGCTGCCGGCCAGCGGGACGCCGGCTTCCCAGAGCGTTCGGAAGGCGTAGCAGCCCCGGGCGCGGGACTCTCCCAACCGCTCCGGCGCCCAGTAGTCGGACCAGGCGAACTGGGGCTGGATCGCGGCCCCGGCTCCGGTGGCTCGCATGCGCTGCACCAGCTCCGCGTTCACGAGCGAAGCGTGCTCGACGCGCGGTGGATGGGCGGGCGCTCCCTCCCCGTAGACAGCGCGGCGCGCGTCGTCGAGCGCGTCCAGCGTCACCCGCAGCGCGTCATCCCCGATGGCATGGATGCAAGCCTGGAATCCCGCCGCGTAGATCTCCACGACCCGGCGCCGCAATTCATCCGGCGGAAAGATCAGCTCGCCGCGTGTGCCGGGCGCATCGGCGTATGGCTCGAGGAGCGCCGCGGTACGAGCGCCAAGCGAGCCGTCGGAGAAGAGCTTGATCGCGCCGATACTCAGGCGGTCATCCCCGAATCCGGTCCGCAGGCCAGCCCCCTGCGCATGGTCCAATAGAGAGTAAGGAAGCTGCATCACCACGCGCACCGGCAGCCCGTCGGACCATCGAAGGTCCTGCAAGGCCCGCACCTCGGCTGCGTTCGCCATTAGCGAATGGATGCCCACGAAGCCGGCACGTGCCGCCTCCGTGCACGCCCATCGTGCGGCGAGGAGCCAGTCGGCCGCGTCCGGCTTCGGCACGGCGCGGTGGACCGGCGCCATCGCCTCTTCCGTCAGGACCCCTTCCGGGAACTCGCCATGGCGCTCCCGGGGATCAAGCCCCGCCGCCAACAGCGCGGGGGTGTTGGCGACCAGGGCGTGGCCGCAGACACGCAGCAACCGGCACGGGCGGTCCGGCACCAGCGCGTCCAGCTCCCGACGGGAGGGCCATACTCCTCCCGGGAGCACCTCCTGGTCGAAGCACCGCGCCAGCAGCCAGCGACCATCGCCGTCCCGCAGCCCCGCCCGGGTAACCTGCGCGTGCAGTCGCTCACCCAGCTCTGCCAGGGAGTGGGCACCGCGGAGGTCGGCTTCCCGCAGGTGGGACATCCCGTAGCTCACCAGATGACAGTGGGCGTCCACCGGCCCCGGAATGACGACCCGGCCCTTCAAATCCACGATTCTGGCGGCGGTACCCCGCAGTGTGGTGCCGAGCTCCTGGATCCGTCCCGGTGAAGCCAGCAACTCGGTGGGCGTACCGCCGGTTTTCTCCGCGGTAATGAACCGTCCGTTCGTAAAGTGGACCGGCTGCATGGGAAAACTTTCACAAAAGGGGAAGGACATCGGAGATAAGAGCCGAAATAACGCATCGACACGGCGTTAACGGGTGGTAGGCGATACACCTGGGCTTTGCGGCCGGATCTAGGTCCGCGATGTCCGCCGGAACAGTTATTGCGGGGCGCCCACCGAAATGCTCCCGGGAATTCGGGTTAGCCTGAGGAAAATTCGGGTAAACGGCGCGCGGAGTTGGACTGAAACGCTGCTTAGGGATCTCCATCCTGGTTTTCGCAGCCCTGTGCATGCCGGAGCTCGGCCCACACTGTCTGAAATCGTTCGAAGCGCAAACGTCTCGCGCCGCACGGACTCCCCACGTTCCCACTCATCAACGTTTCGGAAGAAACGCGTCTGCACCTATAACTCCGGATTAATAAAGCAATTACTATAAAAAATTGTGAACCGGTCTGACGCTATGTTATGATGCAGGCGGAAAGGACGGACAAGCATGCAAACCAGGTACTCAACGGACGAGACCTCCTTTACCCCCCCAACTCAACCCGAGCCTGACCACCACGCCCATCAAGTGCAGAATGGGCTGCCGCCCTGGCAGTACAAGGCTGACGGTCCGCTGCTGACGGTTCAGGAAGAGATCGATCTCACGAACCGGATTCGCGGAGGGGATGAGCGGGCTAGAGAGCGGATGATCGAGGCGAACCTCCGCCTCGTGGTGAGTATTGCCCGGCATTACAACTGCCGCGGCATGACGTTCGAGGATGTGGTTCAGGAGGGAATCCTGGGCTTGATGTCCGCGATCAACAAGTTTGACCCCACTAAGGGCTTCCGCTTCTCCACCTACGCCACCTACTGGATCCGCCAGGCGATCGTCCGGGCCATCGAGAAGCAGAGCCGGATGATCCGCCTCCCCACCTACGCTTATCACGCCGTAGGCAAGCTGGAGCGGAGCAGCATGCAGCTCTCCGACAAGCTGGGGCGTCAGCCTACCTCCGAGGAGCTGGCGGCGGAGACCACCCTCTCCGTGAGCACGGTGAACGCCCTGCTGCAGAGCATCCAGGAGCCGGTGTCGCTGGACGTGCTGCTGGGCGAGGCCGAGGACTACACCCTCGGGGACCTGCAGCTCGACAGCGAGGCCCAGGATCCGGAAGACTACGCCCTGCAAACGGCGGACCGGGAGAACCTGGCGCGCATCCTCGGCGTGTTGAAGCCGAAGGAGCGGACCGTCATCGAGAACCGCTACGGTCTCCGCGACGGGCGCGTGCGGAGCCTGAAGGAGCTCGCCAAGGAGCTCAACATGTCTCGCGAGGGCATCCGCCACATCGAGACGCGTGCGCTCCGCAAGCTGCGCCACGCGGTC
>JAJFMS010000806.1 GCA_020696885.1 Armatimonadota bacterium
GCGCCGGCTCGCTACGCGGCACGCGCTGCGCGGGCTCCGGCGGAAGCGGCCCGACGTGGCCGCGGATGCGTTGGAGACGGTCTCCGTGGACGGACCCGCGCGGCAGGTGGAAATCCGGCTGGCGGTGGAGGCTGTGCTGGCGTTGCTCACCCCGGAGCTGCGCGCGGTGCTGGTGCTGCGAGAGCTGGAGCAGCTCGATTACGAAGAGATCGCCGAGACGTTGGAGATTCCGATCGGGACGGTGCGCTCGCGGCTGTTCAAAGCTAGAGAGCGATTCCGCCAGGGTTGGACGGACATGGAGGGGGCGCAATGAGCTCAAAGGAATGCCGGCGGACGCGCGAAGCGTGGGGCGAGAGCTTCGACCACGACACGACGCCGCCCGCCGGGGTGGAGGCGCACCTGGCCCGGTGCGGGGAATGCGCCGCGTTCGCGAGGGCCTCCACGCAAGCACGCAGCACACTGCGGGCGGCTGCCCTGCCGGCAGCAGATCCGGCGGCAGACTTCCGCTTACTAGAGGCGCTGCAGTCCGCGCCCCAGGCGCCGGCGCCTAATCCACTGGCGGCCTGGCTGGCGGCGATGCTCTCCCCGGGTGTCCCGCGGCTGGCCGCCGCCGGCTTCGCGACTTTTCTAGCGACGCTCGGCGTGGCCTACGGGCTCACCGCGGCGGCGTCCGGACCCGTGGGTGAGGCGCCGGCTGGCGTGGGCGGCGCGGCGCCGTCCCGGGGCTACCTCGTGAACCAGATCCAATTGTGGGTAGGCCCGGAGCCGGCTGTGTTGGCCCTCCCCGAGCCGTCCCGACCGCGGCCGCCCAAGGGCCGCGTTCCGGCTGGGGACGACGCGCAGCCGGACGGTGGACGAGCAGGCGGAACAGGACCGGAGCTACCGGTAGGTTAGAGCCGATCCTGGTGGGCAGAAGGATGTCTACCGGGACTGGTCCCTGGGAGAGAACGATGAGCCGACCACACACTCGACTTCGCTTGATCGTGACGGATGACGCCGCGCACGCGCCGCAAGAGACGCAGGTGCTTTTCCGCCAGCGCCTGGGGTGGGTAGTGCTTCTGGCCGCCTATCTGGCGGTTCTCTGCCTTCCGGCCCACCGCGCCCTGATACTCGATCAGTTCCCTCGTGCGTTCGCTCAGGGGATGCCAGGCTGGATGCGGGCCGCAAACGGCGAACCGGGTCCCTCCAGGGAAGCGCTGCGGAGGACAGCGCAGCGGTATCCACAGGAGCGGGAGATCCGACTCGGGGCGGTGCTGCTCCGAGCCACGCCCGAGCAGGAGTACGACACGCCGGCTGCGCCCGCCGGAGCCGGGATCATGTCCGATCCGCGCGTCCGCGCCTGCGAAGCGATCCGGGCGCGATTCCCCGACGATCCCGCCGTAACCGCTCAACTGCTGCGGTATGTCTGGCTGAGAGGGTCGACGATCCACCGCGTGTCGCTGGGCGATCCCTCGGATGGCGAGCTGGTGTCCCGGGCGGATCTGGAACGGCTCCGGTCCTGGTGTCGCGACGGAGCCCGGATGGACCCACAGAACGGGTTCTTTCCAACCATCCTCGCCGTGGCGGAGTTCGGCGCCAGGAATGACGAAGCGGGGTTGGCGGCCCTCCACGCGGCCTCGGTGTGCGAAACCTGGCACGACTACGCCTACACGGAAGGGTCCGGTGCGCGTGCGCTACTCATCCGTACGTTTGGTGATCGAGGCTTCACCATGCACGCACTGCCGATGGCAGCCGTGCTGCTCCCGCACCTGCAGCGGATTCGGATGAGCGCCCGGATCGCGTCCTCGCACGCCGATCAGAAACGTGCCGGCGGTGATCCGGGCGCAGAGCATCGGATCCGGGCGGATGTGATCCGGCTCGGCTCGCTGATCCGGCGGAATGCGGATACGTTGATCGCGAGACTGGTGGGCACGGCCTTCGAACAGATCGGGTTCGGAACTTCCCGGCAGATGCAAGGTCTCTTCCGTAAGGACGAGCGCGAGAAAGTGCGAGCGCGGGCGCGGGTCGATTACCTCCACCGCGTGGAGCGCGAAGCTCCCGAGTTTGCGGCTGAAATAGGCCGCGAGCTGCGGCTGTTGGAGAAGTTCGAGGAGACGAAGGAGTGGTATCTCGCCGATTCTGCGCCGTTCAAAGCGCTGGACAACCTCATCGACCGGGAGGGCAACCGCGACGTGTTTGGGCTGACGCTGCTCCCGAACCTGGCCGTAAGTCTTCTACTCTGGGTAGTGACGGCGCTCCTTGTCGCCATCCCCTGGCCCGGTGGCCGACAGATCTCTCTGGCCCGATGGGTGTTGAGTGAGGCCACGCCGGCCGCGCGAGTCGGCGTGGTGGCCGCGCTCGGAATCTGCGCGCTGCTCAACTGCTTCTGGACTTGGACCACTGCCCCCGGAGGGTGGATCTATCTGTTGGGCGTGGCGGTTGTGCTGGGGCTGCTCGTGTCACTTCCTTGCTCCGGCCGAAAGGCGGAAGGCGGCTGGTCCGCGGCATCCCTCGGCGCAGTGCTCGTGCTGACAGTGGTGCCCCTCACACTGGTCGCTCTGAACGGCCAGTTGGGGGCCTGGTGGCACTCGCAGGTGCCGGCATTCGCCTTGCTCGGTGGTGAGGGGGCGACGGATCCGGATCTCAGTCGGCTGTTCTGGGTTCCCACCGGCACACTGCTGGCGGTGCTGGCGCCGCTCTCCGTGCTGCTGGTAGCGGCGGTGCGCCGGCGCACTCTCTGGCAGACCATGAACGGGCTGCGTCTCACCTTCAAGGTACTCGCCGCCGTAGGGGCGACGCTCTACCTGGGCTACGTGCTCGTAGCCACCCCGGCTTCTGCTCGGGACGCCCGGCTGTGGGACGCCACGGTGGCCCGGGAGTCGAGCGGAAACCCGATCTGAGCGGTAGGAGGTGTCAGGTCGGCAGACCTGGCGCTTCCTACGGTTCGCTCTCGGCTGGCGTTTCGCGGGCAGATCCAGCCACCCTACGGGGCGTTTGGGGTGGCGCGAGGCATCGGTAACCTAACTTGTCATCCTGGAGCGCAGCGAAGGATCTCGCCCTCGCACGTACGCCCCTGACGGGGTCCACCACGCTCCATGCGAGATCCTTCGCGTTGCTCCAGGATGACCGAGTGCGAGAGCGGAGACTTACGGGCGTACCGTCGGACTCCGTTGCCGGGACATTCGCGGGGAGTTCCAGGGGTGGACGCCATGGGGATCACCTCTTTCGCGTTCTTTCGCGTGTTTCGCGGGCAATCCCGGAGCGGGTGGGTTATCTGCCTTCCTCGTGTTTCGCTGGCAAATCTCGCAGCCGCT
>JAJFMS010000807.1 GCA_020696885.1 Armatimonadota bacterium
GGACTCCCTCCCGGGTGTAATCGTCGCCCGTCTCGTAGGCAGCAAAGAGCGCGGGCCAGCCGCGGTCATCGAGGAGGGTCTGCCGGAGTCCCCAGGCGGCGGCGTCCCGCACCGGCTTCGCCTTATCCCGAAGGGCGCGGAGCAGGTGCGGGACTCCGGCGTCGGTGGGGGTGGTGCCGAGACCGACCAAGGCCCAGTAACGCACGAGCGGGCTGGGGTGTGCGGCAGCCTGTCGCAGCAGGTCGGCGAAACGAGGGTCGCCGGCGAGGGCGAGCGCCTGGACGCGCCGCACAGCGGCCGGCAGGCGTTCGCCGGCAGGTGCAACGAACTCGCTCCGCTCGGGGGTGTGCGGCTTCTCCGGGTAGAGGCGAGAGAGGGCGTGCAGGCAGTAGGCCGTGGTGACGAAGCCGGTGATTGCCGCTTTGTTCCAGCGCCCGTTCGGGTCCTGCATCCGGAGGAGCGCCTGGACGCCTCTTGCGACGGCCGGATCGTCTTTCGTCCGTCCGATGGAGGTCAGGCCGGTGATCGCGAGGGCGGTGGGCGAGGGGTCCCAGTCGCTCCCGCCGCGGGTCCAGCTTTTCCCACCATCAGGGCTGGAACCGGGATGGAAGCCCCAGGAGCCGTCCGGGTTCTGGATCTGCCGGAGCCGGTGTTCGTCGCGCTGAACCTGATCCCGGGCCTTCTCCAGCAGCGCGGCGGATTCTTCGGCCCCGCCCTTCTGGGACTGTCCCAGCGCTTTTTCCGCTTCAGCCGCCTTCTGCGCCTCCGCTGCATAACGATCCAGGGGGAACGCGCGGCCGAAGAAATCAAGCCGGACGGCGATGTCATCTGTATACGCCGGCTCGTCCTTCAGTATCTCGCGCGCCCGCGTCTCCAGGGAGCGGAAGTAGCGGGGGTCGCCGGTCTTCTGCCAGGCCGCGCTCAGGCTCTCCGCGCCGAAGAGCTGCACGATCGCCTCTCCCACGTTAGAGCCGGGCCCGGCGGCGTTGATCCCGTCCGGATCGCCCGTGAGGAGGACGTGATTTGCGGCGCGGATCTGCTGCTTCGAGTGCAGCTTGCGCGGGGGAATTACCCGCTCCACGGTGGCGATGTTGTAGCCGGCTACCCGCGTGCCGGCCGGACCGTCGCCGAGATCGAGGGGGGGCACGCTGTTGTTAACGGCGGCATCCTTCAGCTCGTTCGTTGGCCGCAGGCACTCGTACATCACGTTGAGGAGGTGCGCGTAGTTCTGACGGTTCTCCACCCGGTAGCCGTTTTGGATCGGGACGGCAGGACCCCAGACGCCGGACTGAGTGTGGCAGCTCATGCACCCGGTGCCGAGGAGATTTCCGGTGTCCCGGATCCGGCGCTCCACGCTGGCGCCGCGTGGGCGGTTGGTCAGCCAGGCGTCCACCTGCCCGATCTGGGTGTACATCGCCTGCCGCACCGCCATCCGGGGGTCGGAGTAGGGGGCTGGCTTCAAGACCCGGAGCTGGAGCTGGTACGCGGGGGCGTTGGCCTCTACGCGGAAGTAGTAGACCTTGCCCGGCTCCAGGATTCGGTTGATGTTCGTCCGGTGCGGCTCGTCCTGCCGGTGGGCACGCTCGTTCGGGTCCTGCCCTTCCGGGAACGAGATCTGCTTGCCTTCCTGCCACGGCAATCGCCCGGGGTTGACCGTTCCGACGTATTCAGAGATCGGCAGGAGAGCGCCGAGGGGGACGCGGGGGTTGGCGCCGTTCTGCAGTTGATAGCACCGGATGCGCGCCGCGAGGAACTGCCCCGGCATGCTGAGTTGAGCCGTCACCAGGCGAGACTCGGTTCCCTTCAGCTCCACCCGGAACCAGTCGTCGCCGGAGCGCCCAACGCGCCCATTGTCGAAATACTCGATGTCATCCGCCGTGCCGGTGATCTCGTAGGTGCGGACCTCGGCGTTTGGAACGAGCGCCAGCGACTGCGCTTGCTCCGGCGTATCGTTCGGCTCGGTCTCTACCGTGCTCCCGAGTCGCTGCGCCTGCTCTTCCGTACCCAGATCAATCCGGTTGACGGAGAGGGAGACGGAGGCAGCTGCGCCCTGGGGCCACGGAGTGCGCTGGGGGAGAGGGGAGATTTCCGCTGCCAGGCCCTTTTCTCGCCAGCGGGGAGCGTCGCCGGTCCACTTTTCGTCGGTAACGGGCGCAAGCTTGAGGCCGTAGGTGCCGCTCACCGGCGCGCGGTAGAGGAGATAGACGTCTCCGTCCAGTGCGTGGAGGACCTTGTGCCAGTTGGCGGTGGGGGCGGTGTAGATCTCGAACGCGTCCACCGGGCGAGGCCCGCCCTTCTCGGGAGTGCGGACGACCTCTGTCGGATGGTCCGGCTGCTCCAGCGTCCACTCCACCCGCACCCGACCGTTCGGAGGGAGGGCGGAGGGGCGGTCGAGGTGCACGGAGATCTCCACCGTCTCCCCTGCGGTCAGACGGTAACCCTTGCGCCATGGTCCGGAGAGCGAGACGGTGCCGGAACCCGACTTTGTGGCTGGCGGAGGGGGCACAGCTTTCGCGATGGGCGGGGCGGACTTTGCGGCGGATCGCGGAGGTGCGGCAGTTAGTGAGAGGGCTGCCAGTCCTGGAGCCAGGAGGGCGACAGCCCAGGAAGCGCCAGAGAGAGCGGTGGACCAGTGGACGCGACGACCGGGCATAGAAACGAACCTTATCAGCGGCAAGAGCGAGGGGAGCCCGGAAGGGTATGAGGGGGCGGCGGGGACCAGGTTTCGCGTCTCGCTTCAGCGGGATCCGGCGCAGGCTCCCTGGTGGCCTACAACAGAGGCTTGGTGAGGCAGTGTCCGCTTCACTCAAGGGGCGCCCAGGCCATCTGGCCGCATGGGTCCCGTCAAGCGGCCGTTACCGATTGATTGCCAAGCCGCTCGGCCAGCCCGATGATGATGCCTTCCGGGCCACGCAGGAAGCAGAGCCGGTAGATATCCTCGTACTGCGCGATCTCGCCGACGAGCTCCGCGCCGTGGGTGCGCAGGCGGGCCACCATGTCGTCGATGCCCTCCACCGCGAACATGAGGCGGCGGATGCCCAGCGTGTTCGCCGGCGCGCTCTCCGGCTCGGATCGCACCGCCTCCGGCGAGTGGAACCGGGTCAGCTCCACCCGGTTGTGGCCATCCGGGGTCCGCAGCATGGTGATGTCGGCGCGGACGCCCTCCAGCCCGACCACACGGTCTGCCCAGGGTCCCTCGACCACCGTCCCGCCTTCCAGCTCCATCCCGAGCTCGGTGAAGAACGCGGTGGCGGCCTCGAGGTCTTTGACCACGATGAGCACGTTGTCCAT
>JAJFMS010000808.1 GCA_020696885.1 Armatimonadota bacterium
GCCTCGCAGCGCGGCGTGGGCGGACGGTTACTTCGTGGACCTGGCGAACGGGACGCGGTACCAGGGACAGACGATTCGTGTCCGGTTGACCGATGTGCGAAGGAGCTTCGCCATCGGGGAGCCGGTGGCGCCGTCCAACTCGGTTGACAGAAGCGAGCCCATTTGATAAGCTCTGGTGTTTTTGCGGGTTTACATCCGCACTCGTAATCCTGATCGTGATCGTAATCCGGCAGCAGTGCCGAGCGCGATTGCGGTTAGGGTTAGGATTACGACAGGGATACGAGATCCAATGTACGCGGTCATTGAAACAGGTGGTAAGCAGTATCGCGTTTCCGAAAACGACGTACTGCGCGTTGAGAAGCTCGAAGCCGAAGTCGGCGACGAGGTGACTCTGGATAAGGTGCTGATGGCCAGCACGGACGGGGGTGTCCGGGTGGGCGCGCCGTATCTGGATGGCGTCACCGTGACCGTTAAGGTCACTCGCCAGGCCAAGGGCAAGAAGATCGAAGGCTTTACCTTCAAGGCGAAGAAGAACCAGCGCAAGCGCTACGGCCACCGCCAGTTCTTCACCGAGCTGAAGGTGCAGACCATCTCCGCCTGAGAGGAAGAATTAGATGGCACACAAAAAAGGGGTAGGCAGTTCCCGCAACGGTCGGGACAGTAACTCGCAGCGGCTCGGCGTGAAGGAATACGCGGGCCAGACCGTGACCGCCGGCTCGATCCTCGTCCGGCAGCGCGGCACGGCGCTGAAGCCCGGCCGGAACGTGGGCGTGGGCAAAGACCACACCCTGTTCGCGCTGGTGGCCGGCGTGGTGACGATGGAAGGGCACCGCGAGAAGCGGCGCATGTCCGTCTATCCGGTAGAGATCCAGGCGGAGCCCGCGGTAGAGCCCGAAGCGGAGCCGGCCGTCGCCTAAGGCGACCTCGCTCACTCGCAGCGGTTCACATCTGGGGACGGGGGGCGAAGCAGCGCGCGAAATCGCGCCTGCTCTGGCCTCCGTCCCCCTTTGCATTTGTAGTCAGGTTGTTCCAATGTTCGTCGACGAAGTCATCATCCATATCGAGGGGGGCCGCGGCGGCGACGGCAGTGTCAGCTTCCGCCGGGAGAAGCACGTGCCCCGGGGCGGACCGGACGGCGGCGACGGCGGGCACGGCGGCGCCGTCATCATGCTCGCCGACCCGATGCTCACCACCCTCATCGATTTCCGCTTCAAGCGGGAATACAAGGCGGAGCGCGGGGTCAACGGCTCCAGTAACCGGTGCTCCGGGAAGAACGGGCAGGACATCGTGCTGCGCGTCCCGGTGGGCACGCAGGTGACCGACGTAGCGACCGGAGACGTGATCGTAGACATCGTCCGTCCGGACCAGCGTGAAGTGGTCGCCAAAGGGGGCCGCGGGGGCCGCGGTAACACACACTTCGTCTCGTCCACGCACCAGACGCCGCGCGTGGCCGAGAGGGGCGAGCCCTCCGAGATCCGGGACGTCCGGTTGGATCTGAAGCTGCTGGCGGACGTGGGGATCATCGGCTTTCCCAACGTGGGGAAGTCGACCCTGATCAGCAAGATCTCCGCCGCGCGTCCGAAGATCGCGGATTACCCCTTCACCACGCTGGTCCCGAACCTGGGCGTGGTGTCCGTGGAGCCCGGCAAGTCGTTCGTCGTGGCGGACATTCCGGGGCTGATCGAAGGCGCCAGCGAAGGCGCGGGCCTGGGGCACCAGTTCCTCCGCCACGTGGAGCGCACCCGGATGCTGGTGCACGTGCTGGACGTCTCCGGCCTCACGATGCGCGATCCGGACGAAGACTTCGCCATCGTCAACCGGGAGCTAGCCGCTTACAGCTCGCGCCTCGCGGATCTCCAGCAGCTCGTCGCGCTGAACAAGTCCGACATGCCGGACGCCGCCGGGATCGTGCCGGAGCTTCGCCAGCGCCTGGAAGCGCAGAACTACCAGGTGTTCGAAATCTCCGCCCTCAGCGGCGCCGGGGTTCAGGACCTGGTCTACGCGGTCACCCGCACGCTGGACGCGATCCCCGTGCCGACGGTCCAGGAAGCCGCGCAGGAAGTGATCCGCTACCGGGCGCCCCAGGAAGAGAGCTGGGAAGTGGAGATCCAGGACGGCACGTACGTGGTCCGTGGCAAGGGTATCGAGCGGCTTCTCGCGATGACGGACATGAACAGCGATGCCGCCGTGCGCCGCCTGCAGCGGATCCTGGAGAAGAACGGCGTGGTCAACCGCCTGCGGGACATGGGCGCGGAAGAAGGCTCCACCGTGCGCATCGCAAACGTGGAGTTCGACTTCCTGGATTAACGCCGGAGCCCGCGAAACACCCCGGCAAAGGCAGCCGAGGGCGGGCGCGAAAGAGCGCGAAAAGGGGACCTCGGATTTGCCCGCGGAACACACGGGAGGGGAAGGGCCGGAGCGCTCGTACCGGGCCTTTCTGGACAGTGCGCAGCGCCTTCGTACCGGGTCATCCTGAACGGAGCGTAGCGCAGGGAAGGATCTCGCAACGGGTGACTGACCCCGGATTGGGCGACGAACGCGCCGGGGCGAGATCCTTCACGTTGTTCAGGATGACCTGGTACCGGGGCGATGCCTACGGACGGGGCGATGCCTACGGACGTCCCGTTAGCGCCTGGTGCGCGTGGTCGTTCCCACCGCCGGATTTGAATGTATGCCGAAGACGATCGTTGTAAAGGTAGGCACCAGCACCCTGGCGGATAAGCAGGGCCGGATTGACCGCGAGTTCCTCTCGGCGCTGGGCGAGCAGCTCTGCGACCTGATGGACGCGGGCCACCGGATGGTGCTGGTGAGCTCCGGCGCGGTGCGCGCCGGCTCCGAGCTGTTGGGCTGGACGGAGCGCCCGAAGACCGTGCAGCTCAAGCAGGCCGCCGCCGCCATTGGGCAGGGGCGGTTGATGGGGCTGTACGCGCAGGTGTTCGAAAAGCGGTCGCGGTGCGTGGGGCAGGTGCTGCTCACCCGGCAGCTCGCGGAAGAGCGGGTGCGGTACGTGAACGCACAGAACACGCTCACCACCCTGCTGCGGCACGGGGTGCTGCCGGTGGTGAACGAGAACGACACCGTTGCGGTGGAAGAGCTGCAGTTCGGCGACAACGATACGCTGGCGGCGCTGGTGTCGGCCCTGGTGGGCGCGGACCT
The DNA here is from genome assembly GCA_020696885.1 of Armatimonadota bacterium. Next base: position 3,157 of record JAJFMS010000808.1, read on the forward strand.
GTTGATCCTTCTCACCAACGTGCCCGGGTTGCTGGACGCCTCGGGGAACGTGGTCTCGCAGGTGGCGGAGATCACGGACGAGCTCCGGGGGCTGGCGGGCGGCGCGGGTCGCCACGGCTCCGGCGGGATGGCGAC
>JAJFMS010000809.1 GCA_020696885.1 Armatimonadota bacterium
CTGGATCGTGGCCAATCTCGGCTGGATCCCGGCCGTGCCGAGTTGGGACCCGTCGTTCGTGGTCCTGGCCATGATCGCGTCCGTGGAGGCCATCTTCCTCTCCACCTTCGTGCTCATCAGCCAGAACCGCATGCTCCGGGTCGCCGACCAGCGCGCGGATCTGAACCTTCAGATCAGCCTGCTTACGGAGCATGAGCTCACCCGTTTGATCCAGATGGTAGACGCGCTGTCCGACCGTCTCGGGCTGGATGCGGTGCGGCCCCCGGACCTGGAGGAGCTCAAGCGGGATGTCCAGCCGGAAGCGGTGCTGCATGAGATCCACACCGCAGAGGAGGCGGTAACTGACCAGCTGAAGGCGTCGTAGAGGGTGTTGCCGCTGCCCCCGGTAGGGGGCTCCGTGCCGCCTGCCGGGAACGCGAATTGATCGAAGTCAGCGCCATCGCGGGAAGTGGAGGCTGCGCCGGCGCTCACACCGCGGTCGCGCAGATTACGTCCTGGTCAGGCCCCATTCGAGCCCACATCAGCGGAGCTCCGCCCCCGCGTTGCGAATCACAGTGCGCTCTACGACGTAGTCTCTCTTCCCGAAACGGCGGACGGGTGACGCCAGCGATCCGTCGCTGAACAGTCCCCAACTGGCGTACACCTGCCGGCACTCCACCGGGTACCAGCGGTCACCGAGTTTCCGTACCTCTACGTCGAAGACCACCGAGACCCGGCCCAGCAGCGGCTGCTGCAGCCAACCGACCCGCGCCCGGCGCCGATCCGCAGACAGCTCGTAGGGAACGATCTCCCGGAACGACGGCTCCGGCGCCTTCCTGCTTGTGGTTTCCGCCTGGAACGGATCCAGCAGCGGCGCGGGCCGTTGCCACCAGCTCTCGCGGTTCCGCGTCCCATCCAGCTCGAAGTGCGGCGGGATGAAGCGGGCATTGCCCCGGAGCTCCCCGGCCCGCTGGATGGCGGACGCTCCCCGGACGAACACCACTGCAACTGGGGAGCCCCGCAGCTCGATCCCCCGGCTTCCCGGCGGTAGGGGCAGAGAGAGCGGCGTGGCCGCGCCCCCGAGCCAGGGCAAGGCGCCGTAGTGGTCGTACGGCTCGCGAGTAGTGGGCGCGGTGCGGGCGAGCTGGCACAGGCCCTCCAGGGTCGCCTGGTAGATCCCTTCCTGGTCCGAGAGCGGGTGGGGTTGGAACGCCAGGTTCTTGTCCCGGTCATCGGGGATGCCGTTGCCGTTGGAGTCCGGGAGTGCAGGGTCCGTGCCGACTGCACGCTCCAGTCGGTCCGGCAAGCCGGCCCGGTCCGTGTCTCGATACACCGCTTCAGGCGCCAGGGGAATGATCCGGCGCTCGCGTCCCTGTTCCCGCTGCGGCCATGCTTCCGTGGTCAGCTCCACCTGCAGTGCGCTGCCGCGAGACTGCACCCGAACACTCCGGATCCAGTGTGAGCCCAGCGTCAGCTCTTCGAGCAGGGCCGGCCGGAACCAGTGCTTGCCGTCCGTGGAGCGGGCGATCCAGAGGTCCGAGCGCTCCGCGCCGAGGAAGTCGGAGGCGGTCACGGCCCACCAGGTGCCCTGGCCGTCGCGCACTGCGCCCTCCTTGCGGAAGCCGAACGGGCCGGAGCCGTTCGGCTGGTCGCCGACCTCCTGGTCGTCGGCCGGCAGGAGGCGGGCTTCCCGCTCCTGGCGGAAGGCGCCGAGGGCCGCGGCCCGGGCCAGCTCTCCACGATCGTTGAGCAGATCGAACATGGCGTACTGGTGCAGCCAGCGGGGCTTCTCCACGGCCAGGCACTCCAGCAGGTAGCCGGTCACCTCTTGCTGGTCCAGCCCCGGCACGTTCCCCGCCCGGCAGGCCGCCAGGAGCGCCCCGCGTCGGACCAGCGGATTGCTGCTCTCGGACCGGGCATACCGGAACAGCAGCGGGGCCGCTCGCGGGTCTCCATACCGGATGAGGGCGTCGACCAGCCGGTTCAACACCAGCGGGTTCCGCAGCTCGTTCGCCAGCGCCAGGAGCTCCTCCACGGGGCGCGGATCCCCGAGGTCCACCAGTAGGTCCAGGGCGGAGTTGGGATCCACGTTGCGGAACGGCGTCTCACGTTCGTCGAGCAGCTCGACGAAGGAGGGCCGGCGCTGCCCTTCGCGCTCCAGTTGAGCGCGCGCCGCCGCGAGGACCGCCGGCGCCGCCTCTTCACCGAGACGCAGGAGCGTCAGCCGCGCCTCATTGCTCCCGGAATCGCCGGCCGGGAAGCGGCCCGGGGGTATGACTCTCGGCGACGGTATCCCGAAGAGCCGGGAAGTCGCCTGCTCGGCGAGCTGATGTCGAGCAGCGGCCTCGGCGGGCAGCGGAGGCGGCGCTCCCAGGCCAAAGCAGTACAGCCGCTCGCCATCCGTCGCCAGGATCCGGTCTCCGGCCGGAAGCACTTGCACCAGCTTCGTGCCCTCGTGCGGTTGCCAGCGCCACAGCTCCTGCCCGGAAACGGGGTCCAGCGCCAGCAGCGTGTCCAGATCCCGCAGCGAGCGCGTGGGCTCCGGGATGGCTGCGAGCCGCGGTGGCGCGGTGAGCTGCAGCAAGAGGGGACCGCCAGCCGCCAGCGGGCCGGCGGGGAGCGGATCTTCGTATTCGGGTCGCGGCCGGTACCACTCCGTCCGCCCCGCGCCGTTCAGCGCGGTCAGCAGATGGTCCGAGCCCGCGACGGTGATCACCCGTCCCCCGGCCACGACCGGCAGCTCCGAACTAAGGTTGCCGCGGGTCTCCTGCCGGGTCCACTTCCGCTTGCCGGTAACCAGGTCCACGGCTACCAGCTCCTGCGCGCCGAGGACCGCGTGAAGCGTTCCTTCGCTCAGGCTGAAGCCCGGGGAGATCCCCTGCGCGCCGAGCGGATTGGCAGCCTTCACTCGCCACAACTCTCGCCCATCGCGTACGCGGAACCCGATCAGGGCGTCCAGCCCGAGCTGCGCCACGCCGACGGCACCGGCGCCCTGCACGTGGAGCGCCGGACCGGTTCCGGCGCGCGGCCGAGCCCACTGCTTCTGCCAGAGCACGGCTCCATCGTCGCTGTGCAGCCCCAGGACCCACCCGTCCAGCGTGGCCGTGAGGACCGTTCCCGCCGCGACGGTAGCCCGCCCCCAGAGCCGGTGGCTCTGCGGGCGCTTCCAGATGAGCTTCCCGGTGGCGGCCTCGAACGCTTGGACCGGATACGGCGGCGGCGCTTCACCCATCCCCGCGTAGGACTCGGTGAGCAGCACCTTGCCGTCCGCGACGGCGAGCCGCCGCAGGCGGATCGGATAGGAGCGGTC
>JAJFMS010000810.1 GCA_020696885.1 Armatimonadota bacterium
CCCACGCAGGCCCGCGCCGAGGTACCGAATCCGCGGGAGGGGGACGCCATCTTCCTGGTATCGAACGGCTTCTTCTATCAGCTCGACCCCAAGACCAAGCGGGGTGTCAAGGGGCCGCTGCCGCCGGAGTTCCGGAAGCGCACCGACAACTTCGACATGCTGATGGGTCAGTTCGCGTTCGATGCGTCCAACGCGGTGAAGATCGCGGATAAGGTCCGCACAGAGACGGTGGCGGGCCACAAGTGCGACGTCTATGAGAAGGTCGCCACCAAAGGCGAGGCCACCCGGTCCATCACCATCTGGATGCCGCAGACACTCTCCCCTAAGTTCCCCCTCAAGGCGATCAAGACGGACAAGATCACCAAGCCCGGCGCTTCGATGGAGCAGTCGGTGCAGATCGCGCTGACCAACGTGAAGGTGGGCCAGGTGATCCCGGCCTCGACCTTTGCCGTTCCCAGCGGCTACAAGATCGTCACCGGAAAGCCGAAGCCACCGAAAGCGGGCAAGTAAAGCGCTCACCGGCGGTGAACGAGCAGGGGAGGCCGCGCGGCCTCCCCTTTTCTTATGACCACTACAGCCCCGCTCTCCGTACACCTTGTCGGGAACCCGGCGTCCGGCCGCGGCCGCGGCACCCGCCTCATCGCCCGGGCGGGCGCTCTGCTGCGCCAGCGGGGCATCGAGCCGGTGGTGCGCGAGAGCCGGCATCCGGGCCACCTCGTGGAACTGGCGCGAGAGAGCGCGGCCGAGGGTGCCGGGCTGCTACTCGTGGCCGGCGGCGACGGCTCCGTCCGCGACGCGGTATCCGGAGTCCTGGAGTCGGGATCCGGTGGGGCTGTCGGGACCGTCGTCGGCATTCTCCCCGGCGGCACCGGCAACGACCTGGCTCGCACCCTGGCGATCCCGCGGACGCTAGCGGCGGCGCTGGACGTAGCCCTCGCCGGAGCCGACCGGGAGCTGGACGTGTGGCACTGGAACGGGTCGCCGTTCATCAACATCGCCGGTGTCGGACTCGACGCGTCGGTGGCCGCCGCGGTGAACCGGCGGTTCCGGCACCTGGGAGGGACGGCGGCCTACGTGGCGGCGGTGCTGGCGACAGTGCCGAAATTCAAGCCGTTTCCGCTGTCGCTCCAGTTTCCCGGCGGGTCGTGGACCGGGCCGGTGTGGCTCGCGGCGTTCGCCAATGCGCGCTGCTATGGTGGCGGGATGCAGATCGCACCCGGCGCGGACCCCGGCGACGGACTGCTGGAGGTGGTCGTAGTGGGGGAGACCACCCGGATGGACCTCCTGCGGCAGGTGCCCGGGCTGTTCTCCGGAAAGCACGTCCACCACCCCAGCGTCCACGTCATCCGCACCGAGCGAGTGTCGCTCACCGCCGCCGGTCAGGAGGTCACCCTGGACGGAGAGCTCCTCGGCGAAACCCCGGCCGAGATCACCCGGGATCCGCGGCGAGTGAAGTTCCGGGTGCCTCGGGGTTTATGAGGAGAGCAGGAAGTTAAGAAGGCAGGAAATGGGAAGGGGAGGATGGCGCCGTCGCACCATACCTGGCACGGGCAGAATCTCCGAACGCCGAACACCGCGAAGCCCTAAAAAAAGTAGGTCATCCCGAGCGGTACGTGCTCGGCGCGAAGCGACCCGCCCTCCGTCGAGGGATCTTACCCCCGAATCTAGAACGCCTGCCTGCTCGTGATCCAGGCACAGCGTGGTCGCCCGCTAGCAGGTGCCTCTCCACGCATCTGAGAGACGTTCCGAGCCCGCTTGGAGATCCCTCGCCGGCGACACGTACGCCGCACCAGAGCTTGGACCGTCTCGGGATAACTGCTTCTGGGAACCGCGTCCGAACACCGAACACCTACTCGCTTTTAGCTACGCGTGCTGCGCCGGAGCGAGACGTGTTCAGGAAGTCGATGAACGCCGGAACGCTGGTGTTGAACGAGTACTCACCCAGCTTCTGCTCGTCGGGCGTCTGCACGATGTAGAGCGGCAGCGTGACCTGCCCGAACTTCTTGAGCTGCATCTCCTGGTAACGCTTCGACTCCGCCGTCTCCTTGTCGGTGTAGAGCTGCACCGTCACGAAGTCTTTGAACGCCTCGACGACTTCCGGCTTCTTGAACACCTGGTCTTCCATCAGGCGGCAGTTGGTACAGGTGACGCCGGTGAAGTCGATGAAGAGCGGCTTTCCTTCGGCCTTCGCCCGCGCCACGGCTTCCTCGTAGCTCTGAAGCCAGGCGACCTCGCCCACTGCACCCGCGCGGCTGGCGGTCGGACCGTAGTTATCCGGAGGGAGGAACGCGGCCATCTTGCCGAGCGACCGCCCGTTGATCCCAGCGAGACAGAAGACCGCCCCCACCAGCGTGGCGATGCCGAACGCTGCGCGGACCGGCCCCACCTTGCCGCCCGAGTCATGCGGCAGCCGCAGCCAGCCCAGCATGTAGGCGCCTGCGGCAGCGGCGATCCCAAACCAGATAGCCAGGAACACCGGCCGGGTGATGAACCCGAGGTTCCAGACGAGGTCCGTGTTGGAAAGGAACTTGAGCGCCGCGGCCAGTTCCAGGAACCCCATGAACGCCTTGACGGTGACGAGCCAGCCGCCGGACTTGGGCAGCTTCGCCAGCCACTGCGGGAACAGCGCAAGCAGGAAGAACGGAGAGGCGAAGGCCGTGCTGAACCCCAGCATCCCCACGATCGGCCAGAGCACGTTGCCCTGCGTAGTCGCTGCGAGCAGGGTGCCCACGAACGCGACGGTGCAGGTGAACGAGGTCAGGGTGAACGTGAGCCCCATCAGCAGCGGACCCATCAGCCCCCCGCGCTGCGTCCCCGCGTGCGACTTCTGCACCAGCCAGCTCGGCAGGATGATCTCGAAGCCGCCGAACAGGTTCACCGCCATCACCACGAACAGGATGGCCAGCGCCAGGTTGACGATCGGGTTGGTGGCGAACCGGGAGATGCTGCTCGCTCCGAACAGCAGCGCCATCACCACCCCGATGCCGGTGAAGGTGCCGATGATGCCCACGCAGTAGGCCACCGCGGCGCGGATGCCGCTGCCGGGCGACGTCTCCTGCTGCTTGGCGAAGAAGCTGACCGTGATCGGCACCATCGGGAAGACGCACGGCGTCAGCAGGGCCAGGAAGCCCATGGTGATCGAAAGCCATACAAATCCCAGCAGTCCACGGAAGTCCGTAGGCGTGGGGATCGCGGGGGTCGTTCCTGGCGGAGTGCCCGGAGGCGTGGCGCCGACAGCCCCCACGGCCTTGGGCTCGGTGGGCGGTTCGTAGCCCTTCGGCTGGGCGG
>JAJFMS010000811.1 GCA_020696885.1 Armatimonadota bacterium
CTCGGAATCGGACCCGGTAGAACAGGCCGAGCTGTTCATCCGGGAGCGTGCGATCACCGCGGAGTGGCTGCGCACCCTTCGCGAGGAAGATTGGAGCCGGCAGGTCCGGCATCCCGAGCGAGGCCCGCAGAGCGCGGAAGACCTCGCAAACGCCCTCCTGGGCCACGACCTCTACCACATCGAGCAGTTGAGCGAATACTTACCTGCTGGTGTGGAAAGCTAGAAGCGCGGCCATCCCGTCCGCCTGCCCCACTCACCGCGCGGAGGGAGCGAGGGCAGGCAGACACCGGGTGTCTAGCCCCCGGCGGGGAGCTGCGCGATGCGGCGCGCGAGCTCGTCGGGCTCCACGTCCTCAACGTGCGTGGCGATAGTCCAGGTGTGACCGAACGGATCCTTCAGGGTACCGGAGCGATCACCATAGAACTGGTCTTTGATCGGGCGGACTTCGGTGGCGCCGGCGGCGAGCGCGGCGGCGAAGCGGGTGTCCACGTCTTCCACGTAGATCATCAGGGACAACCCCGCCCCCCCCAGGGTTTCCGGGCTTACGGCGCCCATCTCCGGGAACTCGTCCGCCAGCATCACCGGGGAGTCGCCGATCCGGATCTCCGCATGGCCCAGCTTACCTTCCGATGCCGGCAGCCGGAACAGCTCCTCCGCCCCGAAGGCGCGGGTTGGAAGATGCGCGACCCCCAGGTCGGGACCGCTGCCTTGCGGTTGGGTGCCGAGCGCGCGGAGTCCTTGTGCCTGGCGCAGCGGAGTTGGACACAGAAGGACACGGATTTAGACGGATAAGACACGGAGCGAGCTGGGGGCGATGGCTCGTTAACAGAAGACGCGTCATAGCGAGGGGCGTCGTTTGCCCCGTGGCCATCCCGACCGCTGACAGATCCGGCCAAGCGTCGAAGCACGCTTGCGGTGTGCGCATCCAGCACCCGGCCTCCGGCGCCGGCTGCCACCACCAGGATGGCCCCATCCGGGGAGAAGGCGAGATCCCACAGCCGTGAAGGAGCCATCTCGAAGGTGCGGCCTTCCTCCCAGTTGGCACAGCGCCACGTACGCAAGACGCCCTTGAGCCAGGTGGCGGCCAGGATGCGGCCTTCCGGGGAGAACGCCACTGTGGTGACCTGATCGGCTACCCCGGGGAAGGAGTGTAGCAGCTTCCCGTCGGACACCCGGTAGACCCGCACCGCTCCGTAGCCGGCGCTGGCCAGCAGGGTCCCGTCCGGGGAGAAGGAGAGATCGTAGCAGGGACCGAAGGCAGCGGGCAGCTCCCGCAGCTCTCGACCGGTGGCTGCTTCCCAGAGGTGAATCTCTTCGGCGAAAGTCCCGCCTCCGGTGGCTACCACGCGGGAGTCCGGGGAGATCGCCAGCGCCCGCGTCTCCGTCCGGTGTGCGGGGGTTACTCGCAGCAGATCCAGGCGCCGGGAGTCCCAGAACCTCAGCCGCCGGTCTCCATGCAGTACGGCGAGGAACTCCCCGTTGGGTGCGTAGGCGAGGTCCGAGACCGCAGCGGTGAAGCCGCCGAGGGTGCGGCGCAGCGTTCCGGTGCGCAGGTCCCAGATACGAACCGTGCTGTCCGCACCCACCAAGATCAACGCGCCCTGGGGCGTGCTTCCGGACACCGGAAGCACGCCGCGCTGGAACGCCAGTGCGTTCACCTGCCCCTGGTGGCCGCGGAGGGTGAGCAGCTCCGCCCCGGAAGCCGGGTCCCATACCCGCACCACGCCGTCCGTGCCGGCCGTGCTCAGGAGGGTGCCGTCCGCGGAGAAGTGGATGGCGCGCAACCCCTCGGCCGAGGAGCCCAGCACGCGCGGCGAGCCGGTAATGGCACGGCGGCCGTCTTTCAGCGTCTCCACGTTCCAGAGGTGGATCCTGCCGTCATCCCCACCCGCCGCAAGCAACTGCCCATCCGGCGTCAGCGCAAGACGATGAGCCTTCCCGGTGGGCACCCGCACACTCCCCAGCGGCTCCAGCAGGGCCGGATCCCACCATCGGATCAGGCCGTCGCTGCCCGACGTAAGGAGCATCGTTCCGTCGGAGGAGAGCACCAGGGCGCCGCCCTCCCCCGCCGGGTAAGCCGGCCGGGTCAGGTACAGGTTGCCGTCGCTGCCGTTTCGCTTGAAAGCACGGATCTCGCCGTTGGGCAGCAGCGCGTAGAAGCGCTTGCCGTCTGGTGAGAGACCCGCCTCCGAGCCCCCTCCGTGCGTGCCCCATTCCCGCTGGAACAACCCGTCCCGGAGGTCGAAGATGCGCACCCCCTCGATATCGTTCGTGGCCAGGAGTTGGGACCCGTCAGAGGAGAACTGGAGCCTCATGAGGCCTCCTCCGGGCGAATCGATGGTCTCCCGCAGGGCGAGCGTGCGCCCGTCCGAGATACGGATCAGACCATCCACGCCGCCAGTGGCCACGAGCGTGCCATCGGGGGAGCAGGCTACCGCGGTCACCGTTCCCAGGTGGAGCAACTGCAAGTGGGGCCGTGGGACCAGAGGAGCAGCAGGGGCGCTTTGCTCCGGCGGTGCCGCTGAAAGCGGGCTGAACAGGATGAGCGCTACTAGCAGCGACAGCACGCCTCGCGGCGCACTGTGGGCCGGGTTTAACGCCCAGCGGCCGGGCAGGAGCCGAAGCACGGTCTCAGGTTACCTCGTTGTCCGCGACGCTGGGCGGTACGCCAGCGCCGTCTCCGGCTTCGGAGCTCAGAGCGTAAGCTACCCACTCGGGGAGCGACTTGCCCGGATCCTCCTGCTTTGGGGTAGTAACTCCAACGCAAGAGCCAGCCAGGTCCAGCAACTCTCGCGCGTGGTCCCGGTAGGGGAGACCCCGCCCGCTCCAGCAGAGCGTACGCGGCGGAGAGCAGGCGCACCGCACTCGACCAGTCTTCCCGGCTAGCGGAAACCTCGCCCAGGTTGAAGAGTAGGCGACCCACTCCCAGCAGGTTCTCCAGCTCAACCTCGATCTGCAGCGCTTCCCGGTAGTGTTGGTCGGCAGCGGACAGGTTCCCGCTGCTCTGGTGTAGGACGCCAAGATTCGTCAGCGCTTCGGACTCCCCACGCTGGTAGCCACATGCTCGCAGTAGGGTCAGGGCCTCCTCCAGGTGGGCCTGGGCGGTGCTCCGGCAGCCGGCGGGGTCCTCGTCCTCCACCATCCCGAGATTGTTGAGCACCATCCCAGCGCGAGCGCCTTCCCCCGCAGCCGTCGCCGCGTCCAGGGACTCCCCGAACCGCCAGCGAGCCGTGTCGAAGTCGCCGTGGCTGTGGGCGGCAAGCCCCAACAGGTTGAACGCTGCGGCTTGGAGCTGCGCATCGTCCCGGTGCGCAGCAGCGTGGAGCACTGCTTCGGCGTCCCGAGTCGCGGCTTCGGGATCATGGCAGTCCAGCAGCACGGAGGCGCGGAGCAACAGCAACTCACCCAGGGCGCGCTCCCGGCAGGCATCTTGCCGGGGGACGGCGCTAACCGCCTCATCCACTGCCAGGCGTGCCGCCGCCAGGAACCCCCGGCGCTGCAGGTAATGACCCAATGCCAACCCCAGCCGCAGGGTGGCGCCGGCTTCCGGATGCGCCCGCGACCAGTTGAAGGCGGCGCGCAGGTTCTCGTGCTCACGGCCGAGCTGCTCCAGCGCCAGAATCTCATCCGCGCCGTAGAGCCGGGCTACCAGCCGCTCCGCGCAGTCCGCGTAGTGTACGGCAGCCTCCAGCGCAGCTCTTCCAGCTCTTCCGGAGTCGTTTGCTGCTCCGCATACTCCCGCAGGCGTTCGAGCATCCCGAAGCGCACCTCGAAGTCGTTCTCCACCCGGATCAGGGATGCTTCCCGCAGCTCCTGGAGTTGATCCATTGCGTCCCGTGCGGCACT
>JAJFMS010000812.1 GCA_020696885.1 Armatimonadota bacterium
CCGCCGGGCTCAGGACCGGCCCGCAGAATGCAGGAACAGGAGACCCGTCCGTGAGCACCCAGGAAACCGCACCGGCGCCGCAGGTGGCTAAAGGCCTCGAAGGCATCGTCGCCGCCGCAACGCAGATCGCAGAAGTCAACGGCCGCGAGGGGAAGCTCAACTTCCGCGGCTACGATATCCAGGAGCTGTACGGCCGCACCTCGTTCGAGGAAGTGGCCTACCTGCTCTGGCACGGCAAGCTGCCGAACCAGTCCGAGCTGGACGAGCTGACCGCCGAGCTGAGCGGCGCGCGTGACCTTGCACCGCCGGTGCTGGAAGCGCTGCGCGTCCTCGCCCCGCACGCTACCGGCATGCACATGCTGCGGATGGCGGCATCCATGCTCTCCATCGGCGACGAGGACGCGGACAGCATGGACCTCGATTCCAGCCGCCGCCGCGCCGCGCGGATCCTGGCGCAGATGCCCGCCCTGGTGGCCCACACCTGGCGGCTCCATCGGGGCCTGGAGCCGGTGCAGCCGAAGCCGGAGCACGGCTTCGCGCAGGGTTTCCTTTACATGCTGGAAGGCGAGGAGCCGGATCAGGCCCGCGTGGATGGCCTCAACGCCTACATGGTCGCCGTCTGCGAGCACGGGCTGAACGCCTCCACGTTCACCGCCCGGGTCATCGCCTCGACCAACTCCGATATGGTCTCGGCGGTCACCGGAGCGGTGGGCGCTCTTAAGGGCCCGGCGCACGGCGGCGTGCCCGCGCCGGTGCTGGAGATGCTCGAAGAGATCGGCACGCCGGACAAGGCGGACGCGTTCATCCGCAACGAGCTGGGCTCCGGGCGGCGGATCATGGGGTTCGGTCACCGGGTCTACAAGGTGCGCGACCCGCGCGCCGCGATCCTGGGACAGGCGGCCGAAGCGATGGCCGCGCTCACCGGGGACCGCAGCCTGCTGGACCTCACCCGGGCCGTGGAAGAGACTACCGTCCGTGTGCTGGCCGAGGTGAAGCCGGGCCGGGACCTCTACGCCAACGTGGAGCTGTACGCCGCGCTTATCCTGCACTCGGTGGGAGTGCCGTCGGAGATCTTTACGCCGATCTTTGGCATCGCGCGCACGGCTGGTTGGACGGCGCACGTGGTGGAGCAGTATTCGGACAACCGGATCTTCCGCCCCACGTCGATCTTCGTGGGACCGCAAGACCGCAAGTGGGAGCCGATCGAGGCGCGCGCCTGATCTGATGGAGACCTCCAACCCGCTGATGTGGCTCGCGTGGGCCTGCTTCGGCTCGTTCCTTACCTGGCTGATGTGGACGCGCTACCGTCCCGCCGCCATGCAGGCGCCCCCGCCGCCGAAGGAGGCTCCGCAGGCCGTGCCGGCCTGGCTCTTCTGCGAGGAGGGCACGGCGCTGGACAAGCGGGTGCGGTGGTTTCCGATCCGGCCGGGCGGCCGCACGGTGGTGGGCGCCCGGCCTCGGGCCGCCACGGATGAGGCCGCCTACCTCTATCTGACCGCGGAGGACATCCGCGACGACCATGCAGCGCTCACCTTCGACGGCGGCGCCGGCCGGTATCGGGTCGAGAGCCTGGCGGACGGCGTCGTGCTGCACAACAACGATCCGATCCCGCCGGGTGAGCGTCCGGAGCTGGCTGATGGAGATACGCTGGATCTCGGCCGGATCTCCCGCTTCCGGTTTACGTTAAGCGGCCCGGAGGAAGAGTGATGCTGCGCGCGGACGTGGTGCTGGCCTGGAAGACGCAGGCGGGCCATCGGCACCAGGTGGAGGGCCTGGAGAACGAGGACGCTGTCTTCGTCTCCCACGATCACCCGCTGCTGGACGCGGTGCTGATGGTGGCCGACGGCATGGGCGGGCACCCCCTGCCGCGGCAGGCGTCCACCGCGGCGATCGAGGCGGCGCGGACGACCCTCTTCGAGCCCGAACGGCTCGAGACCGAGTTCGACGTGGCGCAGTCGCTGGCGGATGCGGTGGCCGGGGCGCAGACCGCCGTGCGGAAGCTGGGCGACGGCCGCGGCGCGAAGCAGCCCGGCACCACTCTTAGCATCGCCGCGGTGATGGAGGGCCAGCTCTTCGTGGCGCACGTGGGTGACGGGTCCGTCTACCTGATGCGCGAAGGCCAGGTCCGGAACGTGGCCGGGGGCGAGGAGCGACGCCTGGGGAACCGCCCCGCGCAGTACCTGGGGCAGGACACGCCGCTGGAGCCGGAGCTGCGGCGGCTGAAAGTAGTGGCTGGAGACCGGCTGCTTCTCTGCACGGACGGGCTGACCCGCTACTTCCAGGAGGCCGGCCCCGAGGCGCTCGAGCGGGTCCTCGGCCGCCAGGGCGTGCAGATCCAGTCCATCGCCAGCCAGCTCACGGCCCACAGCCGCCCCGATGATTACGACGACGACACGACGGTAGCACTGGCAGAGGTAACGTCCGTGGTGCCGGTGCCGGATCGGCAGATGAAGCCGGCCGCGGGTGGTACCCGGCCGAAGCAAGGAGTGCCCGCAGTGAACGATGCTGGAGGCACCGGCTCCCGCCGGGGCAGCGCGATGCTCCAACTCCTGGCCGCCGGCGTGGCCGGGGCGGCGCTGCTGGGGCTGGGATTTGCCGGGGGATACCTGATGGGCCGCGGCGGGCCGGCGCCGGCCGGACCGGGAGCTGCGGTCCCCGTGGAGCCGGCCGGGCCGGAGCCCGCAACGCCGGAAACCCTCCAGCGCCTGCCGGCGGGGAACCTGGTCCTCTCGGACCCGCTGAGCGGGCGGATCTTCTCCCTGGTAACGCGCGGGGGAGGCGCCGGCAGTGAGCCGGTGGATCTGCAGTCGTTCCGTGTGGGGACCGACGGACGCCTGGCGGCCGGCGGGCGCTTCCGCCTCGATCCGGTGCGCGGCGAGTTGACGGACGCGCAGGGGCGCCAGTATCCGGTGGCCTGGGACGAGCACCGCACGGCGCTCCACGTGGTGCGCGGCGGCACGCTCTCCGTGGCGACTCGCCCCGCGGGCGCGGTCGTCTTCGTGGACGGGAAGCGGATCGGTCCGGCGCCCCAGAAGCTGACCGTGGCCGCCGGAAAGCGGCGCGTGCGCGTGGAAGCCCGCACCTGGACCAGCGAGAGCGAGATCGAGGTTCTGGGTGACCGGTCGACCTCGGTGACCCTCGGCCCGCAGTGAACACACCGCTTCGACTGCAGCCTGGCCTGACGCTGCGCACGCAAGCCGGGGAGACGGTGCTGGTAGAGCGCTGGCGCGGCGAGGGCTCGTACGCGCGCGTCTACCGGGCGATGTTGACGCAGTCCGGCACC
>JAJFMS010000024.1 GCA_020696885.1 Armatimonadota bacterium
CAAGCAGCATACCGGCTTTGCGGAGCAGCACCAGTATCAAAAGAGCGGGGAGATGGTGATCATTCAGGCCCAGCCTGCGGGCGATCGCACCATGGTCATGGTGATCCGCGGCGGTCCCGACATCGCCAAGGGCATGAAGAACCAGCAGGGCGCCCCGGGCAGCCTTCCCACCCCGCAGGCGCAATAGTCTCACCCAGCGAGACGACGAGCAAAACGCGTCGACGCGGCAGTGCAACCGGGCGGAGTGTTGGAGTGTTGGAGTAATGGCTGCCGGTGCGGCCGTACGGCCGCGTGCTCCCACACTTCTATGCGCCTATGCCCACATCTCGTTCTCGACCGGCTCGGTTAGGAATCTGATGCGAATCAAGCAACTCCAGGAGCGAGAGCTAATCATCGCCAACGACCTCACGCGCCTGCGTGAGTTGTTCCACCCGGACCACGACGGCTGGCCAGTGGGCTACAGCCTGGCGCACGCGGTGATCCCGGCAGGGGCGCGCTCGATCCGGCACCACCTGGTGGGGTCGAGCGAGGTCTACTACATCCTCTCCGGCCGCGGCCTGATGCACATCGATGACGAGACCCGGGAGGTAGGACCGGGAGACGCGCTGCTGATCCCGCCCGCGGCAATCCAGTACCTGGAGAACACCGGGGACCAGGACCTCGTCTTCCTCGCCATCGTCGAGCCCGCCTGGCAGGCAGCGAATGACGTCCGAGACGAATCCGCTTGAACGGCCGGTGCCGTCAGAACGCGTCCACCCGATGGACGTAGGGGTACGGTGTAGTACCACCACGCTTGTGGACACGCGGGTCCTGCGCGCAGCTCTGGCACGGTTGCCACGGAGTCCCGGAGCAATCCGGGCCCGTGCTCTTGCATGATGCCGCCGTCTTTGGTAGGTGCTGCCCGGATGCTCCGGGACTGCCCCGAAATACACTTCGGAACCAGGAAGTGCTTTCGGCTGATTGCCGGAGTCCCGACGGAAGTCGGGGGCTCGAGTAACCTGCCCGGAACCCCGACTTCCGTCGGGACTCCGGCAACCGCACGAAGGGCTTCCCAAACACGGTTACGGATTTCATCCCTCGCGGGTGACCGCCCGGTCATCGCCAACTCCGGGCAATCGCTCGATTACGGGCGCGGTCAGGCTCCGAAGGCCCCGATGAAGCACCAGCGGGTGCTACCGTCAATGGCCGGGAGTGACCCTGGAACGGTACTCGCTAGCGAAAGGAACTGCCTTCCGCACGAGCCCAGGCAGAAAAAAAGCCGCCCGGATCGGGCGGCCAAGCACTGGCTGATCAAGAAGGAGTAACACGCTTAATCCTTCCACAATCATCATAGCCAGCCGTGCAATAATCCAAACCAGCTTTGCAGATTCTTTTTCAGAGCTAGGTCGCTGACGAATTGAACGGACGGCGGAGGGGTAATCCCTGCCTGTACGGGGCCTCCGACGCCCGTGGGACAGGCATCATTTCAGGGGTTGCCACTCACTCCCAAACGCGGCGGTAGCGGGCCTCCACGAACTTGTAAAGGCCGTAGATCATCAGGCCGGAGGCCACCCCTCCGAGCACCCAGGGACCGTAGGCGGCGCGCCCCAGCTCACTCAGGGCGCCATCAATTCCCCGCGCTTCCTTTGGGTTAGAGTGCCAGGCCGCCATCACGACGAACGCACCCGCCACCACGAAGACGATCCCCCGCGCCGCGTAGCCCACCCGCCCGGCCAGTACGGTCCAGCACTCCTCGCGCTCACTCATCTCCGCGAGCTTCAGGTGCTTGCGGAACTTCGCCGTCCAGGCCCGGCAGAGCGAGCTGAACCCTACTCCCAGAATGTACAGACCTCCCGCGCCCACGAGCCACTGCCCGAACGGCTGCTGGAGAAACCAGGCGGTCCAGTGTTGCGCTGCGCTGGTGCCCCCGGCGGTAGGCGCGCCCAGGATCTGCTTGACGGCCACGCAACCCAACGAGCCATAGACCACCCCGTTGAAGGCGAGGCCCAGCCGCTTTCCGATCTTCGCGCCGGACTCACCCGATCCGAGGAACGCCTCCACCAATCGCCACGTCGCATAGGCGAAGAGGCCGACCGCCATCGTAGCTACCAGCGCGAGGCCGAACGGCTGCCGCAGCAGGCTCCAGAGCGCGCCGTTGGGATCGGTAGTCTTCCCACCCGCCCCCATCGCCATCCGGAGCGCGAAGTAGCCGATGACCAGGTACACCATCCCCTTGGCCGCGATCCCCACGCGTGCCAACCGCTGCACCCACGGACGCGCGTCCTCAGAAACCTCCCGCACAGAGTCCTGAGCCCCCTGCACCGTATCCTTGGCCTGCCGCAGCGAGACCTCCGCCGCCCGGGTAACGTCCATTCCCCGCTCCTGACTTCGCACTGCAAGACGGTGGCTTGTACCCGAAGTCAGGTGGAGCCGAACCTCCGGCAAGCCCCACCCCTTTCGCGTGTTAACCGCAGAGACGCAAAGGACGCAGATAGGGAAGCACACAGGAGACCATTGAGCTCACTTCACCCCCGGCCACGGCGGGTTGAATTCATTCGGGTAAGCAGCCATCTGCAGCCTGCTCCGCCCTGTTCATCTGCGTGTATCTGCGTTCATCTGCGGCTGAAACTCTGGCGCATTCTCTCTGCGGCCCTCTGCGTCCTTTGCGTCTCTGCGGTTAACTACGCTGCCCCTGCGGTGAATCAGGGCCGGCCCAAAGTGGCATGGTGCAGCGCGTCGAACGCCAGTCCCCACGGCGGGCGAAGAAACCCCAACGCCCTCACGTCCTCGAACCAGTAGCTGAACGGTGAATACCGGGAGTAGGTGCCGCCGCCCAGCACCCGGCACAGGCGTCCCAGCAGGCTTTCCGCCAGTTCCGCGATGGCAATCTTGCCGCAGCGCACCCCCACCGGTGTGCCGGCGTCTTCCTCCACGGCTCGGAGCATCCCTTCGTAGGCCTGGGCGATGAGCCAGCTCTCGATCTCCGCACGACTCCATTCCACCTGCTCGTAGGCCCGCAGCGGCTCCCGGCGACGGGCGATCTGCTCGCGCGCAGTGCGCATCGCCACTTCGGCAATGCCGGTGACCACCGCCGCGAAGTAACAGGTAACGGCCCCGCCGCACGCCTTCTGGATGCCCAGCAGGTGGCGCTCCCAGGCGAACCGCCGTGCCGGAAACCCCTCGAACCGGAACCCGTGACTCTGCGTAGCGGTCATTCCCGCGCCGTCCCATTCGGCGGTCAGGGTCATCCCGGCGCTCCCGTCCCACGGCACGTCCCGGACGTCCAGGTAGAACCAGTCCGGCTCCGTCTCCCCGTCCGGCAGGGCGGACGTCAGCATGTAGGAGTGGATGCCGGAGCCACTGCCGAAGTGCTTGGCCCCGGTAAGCAGGTGGCCCCCGCCGGCCGCCGAGGCCGCGCGGGCCGAGCTGCGCGCCACGTCCCCGCCGCTGCCCGGCTCGGAGGTGATGGTGCCCCACCAGGCACCATTCCGGACCGTCTCCCACACCGCTTCCTGTTGGCCGGCCCACGCTTCCCGGTAAGGCTCCGGGGCCTCTGGACTCGAGAGCCAGAACGCCAGGACCGATGGGTGCATCGCGGAGACCAGTGCCACGGAGGAGTCGACCTGGGCCACCGTCCACAGCGCCTGGCAGATCGAGCGGGTCGACTCCCGGATGCCCACCCAACTACCACCGGACGCCCGCGGCACCGCCAACAGCGGGAACCCGGTGGCCCGCAGTTGCTCGAAGTCGGCCGGGGCGAGTTGCCGCCGCCGCTGTCGCTCCGAGCGCTGCGTCCCCCACTCCGATGCCAGTGCCTCCAGCCGCTCCAACGTCCCATCCACCATGCGAGGTTCCTCCGCAGGGCCGGTTCCGGTGAGACCTCGCGATGACCTGCATGGAACGCGGACACCCGCGCATCAACCGGCGGTCAGCTCCGCGGGCTTACCGATGAGGTAGGTCACCGGGATCGGTCCCCCGCCCGCTTCGATCCCTGCTTCCCACTCGTAGCCCACGTCTCCCAGCTCCCGCGTCAGGGCCAGCAGCTCTTCGGGTCGATAAGCGCGCAGGCAAGAGACCACCCCATCGAACATCACCAGCAGCGGGACCAACGGGATCACGTATGTCCAGAAAAGGCGCGACCACCGGAACGGCCGGATCGCCGGCGTGAGCGCGAAGACGAACAGCGGCATCAGGGAGGTGAGGAACACCGCCAGCGGGCTGCGGTAGGTCCCCTCAAAGATGGCGATCGGCTGGCGAGCCCGGGCTGCGTCCTGGAGCACGCCCATCGCAGCCTTCGGCGCGAAGTGGTGGAAGGCGCTGAAGAGCGTCCTCGTGCCCGCAAGCTCGGCCGGCACGCGGGCGGCGTCCACCGGCTCGGTGTGCCAGGTCAGCCGACCCCCGGTCACCTGTGCGGCGCGCTCGAACGCCGCCACGTTTGGGAACCAGTCCGTGAGGCAGATCCGCACCTCCTCCAACGGCTCCGCCGCGATCAGCGGCGCCAGCGTGGGCCATGGACCGCTCCCGCCGGAGCAGAGGTCCACAATCTGCCGGCTGCCGGTTTCTTCCAGCAGGCGCCGCAGCCGCGGAGCCGTGGGCGCGTAGTTCTGTCCCAGGTTCAGCACGTGCTGGAGGAAGTCGGTGGCGGCATCCCGGAGCACCACGGGGCACCACGGTTGGTCCTCGATCTCGAAGAAGTGAATACGTCGCAGCGGGTCACCTGGCGCCTGGGCCGGCGTGGCCCGCGCCACAATTTGTATAGCCCATCGGGCACGGGTTCGCTTGCCGGTTCAGCTTTCCCCCCGCGCGGGCTCCCGGATAGAATTCAACCACAAAGACACGAAGGCACTAAGGGGAAGGAAGCTATGGACGAGGGCGCTGGCTAAGTCCACCCCGTTCTTCTCTTTGTGTCTTGGTGCCTTTGTGGTGAATTGAGCCGGGTGTCACAAGTCATGGCAGGAGAACCGCAGTGCCCACCCCCAGCGCATCCCACGGCCCGGACGATCCGTATGACCTGGTCCGCTTCCTGGAAGCCCAGGAGACCGTCTACGGGCAAGCCCTCTCCGAGCTCCAGCAGGGACGGAAGCGCAGCCACTGGATGTGGTTCATCTTCCCGCAGCTCGACGGGCTGGCCTTCAGCGAAACCTCGCGGCGCTACTCGATCAAGAGCCTCGAGGAAGCCCGGACGTACCTGGAGCACCCGGTGCTGGGCCCGAGGCTGCTAGAGTGCGCGGAGGCGGTCCTGCGCGTGGAGGGCCGCACCGCCACCGAAATCCTCGGCTCGCCGGACGACCTGAAGCTGAAATCGTGCGCCACCCTGTTCGAGCAGGTGTCGCCGCCGAACTCCGTCTTCGTGCGGCTTCTGGTGAAGTACTTCGACGACACCCGGGACCAGAAGACCCTGCGGCTACTCGGGCTGGACGACTAACCGGCGCCCAGCGATGGTCGACGAGAGGACAGAGCACCCTCATGCAATGGTCCAAGCTGAAAGCCCGCGCGGAAAGCCGGTTCTGCGACTCCCTGCGGGGCCGGCTGGAGCTGCACAGCACCTGTTATCGTGGGACGCACGATGGCGAGGGCCGCGCCTGGCTCACATTCGACAAGCAGGAGCTGTTCAGCGCGTGCACGCTCATCTGGCGCCGCAGGGAGGCCATGCTGGCGAGGGAGCTGCAGCTCGCCGCCGGCTGCACGGACTACACCGATCCGGCCCAGCTTCCCGGATACCGCGCCGCTTACCAGGCGGCGAATGAGCGCCTGAGCCGGGTGGGGATCCATGGCCAGTACCAGTTCTACGGGGCGCTCAAGGAGGTACTCGACCTCTCGATCGAAGACGCGCTGGTGTCCACGAACGACCTGGTCCGCGCCTTTGCCCTCGTGGATCGCCGGCTGGGGAAGCGCCGCCTGGCTCGGCTAAGCATCGGCGACGGAGACCATCCGCTCGTGCGGCGGCTCTACGAGATCCGAATGGCCGTCGAAGGACCGATCACTCCTGGTGAGCGATCACCGGTCGTGGAGCCTGACGATGTCCCGGCGGGATCACCATGAACGAGCATGAGCCCCGGATCCCCCACCCGAAGAACGCCCCCGGGCCGTTCTTCGAGAACGGGTGCGGGGATCGAACGCGCCATCCGCCCAAAGGGCACCCGGCGCTGGCACCGGTATCGAACCCATTCGCTACCGCCCCGCCCGCTCGATCGCCCCCAGCACCGTTGCGGCAACGATCCCGTGCCCGTCCGGGCTGAGGTGCGTGCGGTCGTTCACGAAGAGCCGCTCTCGATCGGTCTTGCCGGCCTCGTAGAAGGCGCGCTCCGTATCCGCCAGTCCGGCGTTCTTCTGCTGGGCCGCCTTCCGGCAGGCCGCTCCCAGCTCCGCCATCGCTTCCCAGCGGGAGGCGGCCGGGTTGGTCGTGAGGATCAGCACGTCGGACCGGCCGCGGGTAGCGCGGCGGATCCGATCCACGGCATCCTCGTAGGCCTCGCGGAAGGCATCGCCGCGCATCCCGGCGTCCCAGTCGTTGAATCCGAAGCAGACCGTTACCAGGTCCGGCGCCGGGTGCGCGTCTCGCCAGCGCGGCATCAAGATCAGGTTCTGCCGGAGCTGGGTGCCGCCGATGGCCGGGTTCACCACCGTAACTACAGAGCGGTACTTTTTCTGCAGCTCGTCCCGCAGCAGGTTCGGCCACGCCACCTTCCGGTTGGCCCAGTGGCGGAAGTCCGTGAGCGAATCTCCCATCGTGACGAGGGTCACCGGCTGCCCGGACTTCAGCTTCGCCAGCACGCGCTGCAGCGGCACGCCCGCCGGCGGCGAAGGATCGGGAACGTGGGGGAGCGTGGTCTCCAGGCGCAGATCGTCGATGGTGTAGCTGTGGGCGGGGTAGTCGCCCCAGTACCACCACTTCCCGAACCAGAGGGCGGAGAGCCGGGAAGGACGGTTCTCGCCCTTGGGATCGAGCAGCTTCGCGCGCGGCCCGGGAAGCACCGGCACGAGATCCCGCCAGGCCACGGTGATCTTCTGCCACTCCGTGTTCTTGATCGGAAACGCGAAGTCGTAGCGGACGGCGTAGTCCTCGTCGTAGATGAACTCCAGGCCGCCGTAGCTGTCCGAGCCGTCGCCCTTCACCCAGAACGAGAAGCCTTCGGCCTGGTCCCACTCCGGAGCGCCGCGCAGGTTGCTGGTGAAGAACGCCCCGCGGGCGTCCGCGTCGTAGGTCAACCGGATCGCGCGGCCGACCTTGCCGTCCACCAGCTCGGCGCGCGCCTTCTCCTTGGGCGCGCGGAAGCGGAGTTCGTCCAGCGGGTCGATAACGCGGTCCGAGGCTGCGGCAAACAGCGTGCTACCGAGCGCCAGAGCCAGAGCCAGAGCCAGAGCCAGAACGATGCGGATCTTCATCTCTCGCCTCCGCTACACTACTGATCCGAGCATTGACTTTTAAGCCCCAGGAGTAACGGAGAACTGGAGTATTGGAGTAGCAGGCACACTACTCCAATTCTCCAGCGCTCCATTACTCCGTCCTTGTTAGTGGCTTCTGCTCCCATCAGCAAAACAAAGCGGGGTGAGGAACTGAATCCTCACCCCGCAACAGCTTACGCCCGCCCCTGCAGTTAGGCGCTCTTGGCGGCGCTCTTGGCCTGCGCCACGAGGCGCTGCATCACGGCCGCCTGCTGCTGCGCGCGCTCGCGGTCCTTGCGGTGCGTCTCTTTGCGCGCCGTGCTGTTCCGCTTCATATCGTGCGTGAAGACTTCTCGTCGTCCGGCCATGGTCCTCTCCCCTTACTGAGTGTGGCGAGCCTGCCCCCAACTCGGAGAGGCGCGCGATCCGTGCGAAAATCTGTTGCTCGCGGCAAACCCGGGTAGTATACCGTAACCGCCTCCGAAACTCAACCGGTACGGCCCGCTTCGGGCCGTCAAAGAGGAGGTGTTCCCACGCACCCCCCTCCAACACTAGGCATGATGCGGACTCGTCGCCTCCTTGCACCCCTACTCGGAACCGTCGCGGTCGCCGGCTCGCTTACGGCCGGGCTGCTGCGGCCGGTCGTCGCGGACCAGGCTCTCCCCACGCCGCCGCTGCCTCCGGCCACGCGCGGTCCGGTGCGGATCGTCTTCGACGCGGCTGGAAAGCAGGCGTTCGTCACCGAAGCGGACGACGGCACCGTCGCCGTGCTGGACGTGGCTACCGGGAGCGTGCTGCGGCGGCTGGCTACCGGCGGGAAGCAGCCGGAGGGGCTGGCCCTCCACCGCAACGGTACGCTGGTGGTGACGAACTCCCTCTCCGGCTCGGTGGCGGCGTTCGACGTCAAGTCCGGCAAGCGCACCGCCCTGCTGTCGCTCCGTGGTGAGCCGGCAGACGTGGTCATCACCCCGGAGGGTGACCGCGCCTTCGTCTCCCTCGCCCAGCTGGACGAGGTGGCGGTGCTCGACCTCCCGGCCCTGCAGGTATCCCGCCGGATCAAGGTGGGCCGCCGCCCGCGGCCCCTCGCGCTCACGCCGGATGGGGGCACGCTCCTCGTCGCCAACTTCCAGGGTGGCGACGTTAGCCTGCTCGATACACGCACCTTCGAGGAGACCCGCCGCGTGGGCCTCACCGGGGTCAACCTGCGCGGGCTCTCCGTGACGGCGGACGGCCGCCGCGCCTACGTTACGGGCCAGATCGCCGCCAACAGCCGCGCCACCCGCGAGCCGCTGGACATCTGGACGAACACCCTCTTCGCCATCGAGCTGAAAGACAGCTACCAGACCGCGGACCCGACCCGCGCGGACGTGGGCGCGGAAGGCTGGCTGGATTTCGCGCTGGCTGCCTCTCCGGACCCGGATGGGGTGGCGGTGATCTCGCCGGAGCTGGTAGCGGTGACGCTGGCGGGCTCGGATCAGACGGTGCTGGTGCGCACGCCCGGGCCCTACCGTCGGACGTACGATCCCCAGATCATCAAGCGCGTGAACGTGGGCGCCCGCCCTCGCGGACTCGCCCTGTCTCCGGACCGGAAGCAGCTCTGGGTGGCGAACGAGCTGGACAGCACCATCAGCGTGCTGGACCCGAGCACCCTGCGGCCCCTGCGCCGGATTCCGCTCGGCATTCCCGCGCGCAGAGACCTGCGCCTGGAGGGCCGGTACCTCTTCGGCAACGCCAAGATCACCCGGGGCCGGCAGTTCACCTGCACCTCCTGCCATCCCGGTGGCAACACGGACGGCCTCACCTGGGAGTTCGCCCACGTGCCGGACGGGCTCCCGTTCCGGAACACCCGTAACCTCCGCGGCGGTATCACCCTCACCGCGCCGTTCCGGTGGTCCGGCCATGACCGGGACATCGAGGACTTCTTCCAGGAAGAGGTCACCGGTTTGCTTCAGGGCCCGAAGCAGGAGCACCCGGCGCTGCACGCACTCTGGAACCTGGTGGACCAGTTCCCGATGCCGCCCAACCCCTACCGCGACGAGGGCGACCGCCTCTCAGCCGCGGCCCAGCGCGGGAAGACGCTGTTCGAAGGCAAGGCGGGTTGCGTGAGCTGCCACTCCGGGGAGATGTACGGCGGCACCGGCACCAGCGCCTACGTGGGCACCACCGAGCACGAGGGCCAGCTCGACGTTCCGCACCTCCACGGCGTCTACGACAGCTCCCCCTACCTCCACGACGGCCGGGCCGTCACCCTGGAAGAGGTCTTCCAGAAGCACAACCCCGGCAAGCAGCACGGCAAAGCCCACCTCCTCGCCCCGGGCGAGCTCTCCGACCTCCTCCGCTACGTGCGCGAGCTGTAGCGCCGCCGGCCTCCTCTCCCTTCTGTCCCTTGCGTCCCTCCGGTCCCTTATCGTCCACCCAAAGAGCGTAGCTGCCGACCCTCCCCATCGAAGTTCGTGGGATCCAGCCAACGCTCGAAGGCGGTCCGAAGGCGCGGCCACTCGGCGTCGATTACGGAGTACCAGGCGGTATCGCGGCTGCGGCCCTTGTAGACGGTAGCCTGGCGGTGGATCCCCTCGAACGTGAAGCCGAGCCGGAGCGCCGCGGCGCGTGATGGCGCGTTGAGCGAGTCGCACTTCCACTCGTAGCGGCGGTAGCCCAGGTCGAAGGCACGGCGCATCAGCAGGTACATCGCCTCCGTGGCGGCCGGGGTGCGGCGCAGCGACTGCGAGTAGTGGATGTGGCCGACCTCGATACTGCCGATCGCCGGCTGGATCCGCAGGTAGCTCGCCACGCCGACGGCCTGCCCACTCTCCCGGTGGATGATGGCGTAGAACTGCGGGTCCACCCCCGCGGCCACGTTAACCATCCATTCGTGGTATGAGCCGAAATCCGGAAACGGGCCATACGGGAGATAGGTCCACGCCTGTCCGTCGGTATCCAGCGAGTTCGCCGCAAAGAGCTGCGTGGTGTGCCGGTCCGCGCTCAGCGGCTCCAGGCGGCACAGTCGCCCTTCGAGCGTCTCGGGCGGCGGCAAGGGGGGCGGAGCCCAGCCCGCCAGGGAGGCGCCGATCGGCTGGCCGTAGGCATTGGTTGAATGAGACATCGCTTGCCGGTTCGGCGCCGGGGTGTGGATCTTCCTACCTCGGCACAGGTTCGTGGGAACCTGACCGGAAGCGCCGGGTTCCCTACTACAGAGTTGCCCGATTGCGCTTCCGACGTGATCCAAGCAACCAACGTGTTGCAGCACAAGCGTTTAGCCTGGCTTGCAACACGGTACAACGGGGAAGTGCATTCGTAGAGATGAAACAAGGAGCAGAAGGATGACGCAGAAACTCCGGCTCGGCGCCATGGCGCTGGTCACCGCGATCGGGCTGTCCGTGACGGCTCCGCTGGCCGCGGAAGCGGGCTCGAAGGGCCGCCGCAACACCGCCATCGCCGCTGGCGCGGTGGGGGTCTATGGAATTGTCAAGAAGAAGCCGCTCCTGGCCGGTCTCGGCACCGGGGTGGGCGTCTACTCCTACATGAAGTCGCGCGAAGCCGCCAAGAAAGAGCGCTCCCGCCGCACCGTGCGCAAAGTGCGCACCGTCCGCCGCGGCGGACGCGTCTACCGCCAGGTGTATTACGTCCGGCGCTAGGTACGCGACTTACCAGGGCGGTGGCGTGCTAACAAGGCCGGAGTGATGGAGTAACGGAGTCCTGGAGTAATGGGCGCCGTCACCTACACACTTCGACGACCCCGGACTGCACCTGGTGCCCGGCTAACGAACCACGGCCCCTCTCCATCCGACAGGATGGGGAGGGGTGGCCGAAGGCCGGGGTGGGGTCCCTACTTGAACGTCAGCACCGACAGCTCCACCTCGTCCCCCACCTTCACCTCGGTGGGACGAGCGCTCCGGCCGCGCAGCTTGATCTCCGCCGCGGGCAGCCAGACCACCAGCCGCTGGCGATCCGGCAGCAGCACGGTCACGTAGTCCATCCCCACGTTCGCTTCGGTGATGGTGCCGGTAAAGGTCTTGCGCACCATCCCCAGCTCCGGGATCCCCTCCGCATACCCCAGCGGCGCTCCCTCGCGGTAGTACGCGCTGGTCCGCAGCGCCTCGGCCTTCCCGATGTTCTCGATGCGGGTCACTTCCAGGCGGAGGTCGTCGGTCCGCCAGCCCTGCACTCGAATCCACTGGCCGGTCTTGATCTCGTGGACGGAGATCGCCTCGCCTTTGGCACCGACCACGGGCGCT
>JAJFMS010000813.1 GCA_020696885.1 Armatimonadota bacterium
GACGGGAGGGATGGGGATGCGGCTGCAGCACGTCGAGACTCCGGAGCCGCGGTATGATGCCGCTACGCTGAAGAAGGTGACGTCGCTCGCCCAGCGTCTTCAGGCCGAGCAGCGGGAGACGCTCACGGCGCGGGAGATCGAAACCGTCGGGGTCGAGGTGGGGCTGGACCCTTCGTTCATCCGTACCGCCCTGGCACACCTGGAAGACCACGAGCTGAAACGCCGCGCACCGCTGGACGGAGTGGAGAACGGGGAACTGGTCCTCATCGGCACCGGCGCGGTGCTGATGGCGATTCTGGCGTTCTTCATGTCCCTCGGCCCGAACTACAACAGCAGCGGCATGCTGCTGCTGTGGCTGGTCCTTCCCGCACTATTCCCGGGGCTGGTCGGGTTCTTCTCTCGGAGATCGAAGCTCGGGCTGTTAACGGGGATCGCGATCATTCTCTGCAACCTGATTGCGGGGGTGCTGGTGACGATGCACGAGCCCGGAGCGGGCAACGGAATGCTGATGGCAGGCTTCATCTACGTGCTCTTCGGCCTGCCGATCGCCGGTTCGATGGGCTGGTTGGGCGGCTGGGCGCGCGAGAAGCTCAGCGCGCCCGCCCAACGCCAGGAGCGTGCGAGCACTGCGGAGCCCACGCGGCGAGAGCTGTTGGAAGCGGTGGTGCACCTACAGCGCCAGCTCGAAGGCCCGAAGGTCCACCGGGCGTTCCTCAGTGTGGACGTCGCCGGCCCGGCAGAGCTGAAGCGCGGGGAGGGGGAGCTGGCGATCGAGTACTCGTTCAACGAGTTCCGGCACTGGGTGGAGGAGATCGCCACGGCCCACGGTGGTCAGGTGCTCTCGTCCGTGACCGAAGGCACCCTCTGCGTGTTTTCGGACGAAGCGTCCGCCGCCCGGGCCGCGCGGCAACTGCACGAGACGCTGCAGCGGTTCAACGAGTCCGCCAATCGTCTCTCCCGGCCGTTCCGGGTACGCTGCGGGATCGCCAGCGGCGAGGTGGCCGGCGCGAGCCTGACCTCAGCGACGCGACCCCAGACCTGGCTTATCGACCACGCCATCGCGCTGCAGCGGTCCGCGGCGCCGGGGGACATCCGGGTGAGCCAGCGCGCTGCCGGCACCGCGCTGGAGGTGCTCGGCTCGCTGGCGAAGGTAGGGGGGATGGTGGAAGGCGAGGCGGCCTTCTCCTGGAAAGAGACGGCGGCACCTGCCGCAGTCTCTTACTGAGCCGACTTCCGCAGCGCGAGCTCCGCGAACACCGAGCGGTGATCGGAGCCGTGCTCCGGTCCGACCTTGCAGCGGACTACCCGCCAGTCCCGGCTGTGGTAGATGTAGTCGATCCGCAGCAGCGGCCGATTCGCCGGGAACGTGTAGCCCCAGCCCGAGCCGCGCTCCGCGAAGGCATCTCCGAAGGGTCCGGTGAGGCTCCGGTAGATCGAGCCCGCGGGAGGCGTATTGAAGTCTCCGGCCAGGATCACCGGCTCCGACATCCTGGTGGTCCACGCGATCAGGTCGTCCGTCTGCTCCCGCCGGACGGCGCCGGTGTGCTTCATGTAGCGCGGCACGTTCCGGATCTCTTTGATCAGCGTGCGGCCGTAGACAGCGGTGCGAAAGTGGACGCCCACCACCTGGAAGCGGCCAAACGGAGCCTGAACCAGAGCGCGCACCTTCTTGCGGTCCAGCGACGGATCGTGGGTGGTGTACTTCCCCAGCGGCTGCGATTCGGAGTTGACGAACGGCCACCGGCTGGCGATGTAGACGTCTCCCCCGATCACCGAGTCCCAGCCCCGGAACTGCTCCTGGAGCTGCCGCTCGATCACGGAGTCGTCGCTCCAGCCGCGCGCTTCGGAGAACACCACCACGTCCGGCTGCACCGCCGCGATCTGGTCGCTGATGCGATCGAAGCCGCCCAGCGCGCCTTTGATGTTGTAGGAGAGCACGCGCACCCGTTGCTCGCCCGGCTGCGTCAGTTCCGGCAGCGGCACTTGCAGGCCCATCACCGGACCCACGATGAGCCGGACCGTGGCTACGAAGGCGGCCAGCGCGCGGCGATCCTGCGACCAGAGCACCACGATGAACACCAGCGGCACCGGCGCTAGATAAGCCACCTGCGGCACGTAGATGAGCAGGGTGGTCCACCAGAGCCGCTCCGCGACGAGCCGGGAGAAGAGCGAGATCACGCAGATCGCCACCAGGTAGGTGAGCGCCAGCCCAAACGCCCACCCGGACCGCCGGAACCGCGGAGGCGGGATCAGTTGCGGCCCGTCCTCGTCCCGGAGTGCGGGGTCGTCGGCATCGTCGCCGGGGCCGGGTTGCTCGAATGGCGTGGACATCAGTGGGTGGCGGGGGGGGGGCAGGAGTGGTGGAGTGGTGGAGTAGTGGAGTAGTGGGCGTCCGGCGGGCCGCCGCGGGCCGAAGCCGCGCGGCTACACATAGGAAGCCCGCTGAAGCAGGCTGGGGGCTCCGTTTACAGGGGCTCACGGACATGTGAATGCGGCAACGCGTGGAGCGGACGGTTCGGCACCATGCGGAGACACCAGGGGCGAGCGCCCCTGGTGTCTGATCCGGCCGGGTTCCGTGGGTATGCGGTCCGCGTTACTTCGGGAACTCCTTCGGCGCCCGGTGCTGCTGCCAGCCTTCGCCACTGAGAGCCTTCAGGAACTCGACGAGGTCCTTCGTCTGGTCCGTGGTAAGGTTGAGCGGCTTCATCCGCTCATCCAGCCACGGATTTTTGATGCCGCCCTTGTTGTAATGCTCGACCACCTCTTCCAGGGTCTTGAGGCTGCCGTCGTGCATGTAGGGGCCGGTGTGCTCCACCTCGCGGAGGGTCGGCGTCTTGAACGCGCCCTTCTCATCGTCCCGCTTCGTGACCATGAAGCGGCCGAGGTCCGGGCTCACCTTGTCCATGCCGATGCCGATGTTCTCATACGAGCCGTCGGTGAAGTTGAAGCCGATGTGGCAGCTATCGCACTTCGCCTTGTTGAAGAAGACGTTCATCCCGCGCACCTGCGCGGTGGACAGCGCCTTCTTGTCGCCCGCCTCGTAGCGGTCGTACGGGGCGTTGCCCGAGAGGACGGTCCGCTCGAACGTTGCGATCGCCTTGGCGACGTGGTCGATGGTGAAGTCGCGGGTGCCGTACACCTTCTCGAACCGACTCACGTAGCCCGGAATCCCCTTGAGACACGCCACGCACGCCTTGTGAGCGGCGGTGGCATCCTTCTCCATCGTCATCTCGAGGGGGTTCGCCAGGGGACCCTTCGCCTGATCCTCCAGCGAGGTCGCGC
>JAJFMS010000814.1 GCA_020696885.1 Armatimonadota bacterium
GACCTGGTGAAGTTCATCGAGAAGCGGGAGCGGAAGCCGGTCTACACCGCCATCGAGGACGAGATTGGCGAAGGCACGGAGGTGGTGTTCAGCAGCCTCGCCTCCAGCATCGACGCGGCCCAGTACCGTAAGAAGGTGATGCAGCTCCTGGAAGAGCACCGGGAGCACCCGGCCGTGCTCAAAGTGCGGTTCAACGAGCCCCTGGCACCCGAAGACCTCCACTCCCTGGAAGCGCTCCTCCACCGCCTGGACGAAGGCGGGGGCGACCGGGTGCGCCTGCTGCTGGGCCAGGAGAGCCTCGCCGCGTTCATCCGCCGGCTGGTGGGGCTCGATCGCGAGGCGGCACAGCGCGCGTTCGGGCATCACCTCGCGGAGTCGCGCTACAACTCGGCGCAGATCCGTTTCATCGACCAGATCGTCGACCACCTCACCCGCAACGGCGTGATGGACCCCGGGCTGCTTTACGAGCAGCCGTTTACGGACTTCCATCCCGACGGATTGGACGGGCTATTTCCGGACTCGGACGCAGATCGGATCGTACGGATCATCGCCGCGATCAATGAGAACGTAGGACTCTCCGGACGTTAGTCAGCGGGTCAATGATGGCGCGCTCATCCGGTCGCCGGCTCTACCGAAAGCCAACACTCCTCAACTTGCACGATATAGGATTTCGGGTATACTTCTAGTAATCCATCAGTTTCGGATCGATCGGTTTCTTCAGATGTCGCTAAGCTCACTCGGAATTGAAAAGTGCCACGCTAGCCAGCTCCGGCTGCAAGGTGAAAACGCGACTCCGGCGATTTCTTCGCGGGCGCATTCCGGAGTACGTCTGATCTTGATGCTGTGCACCTCACCGGGATCGTCGGGGTAGCACGCCTGTTCTTGCGTCTTAAGCCTCGGCATCCCAGCGGGATCCCGGGGCTTTTTTGCGTACCTGCCCTGTTGGGCCAACTGCTCGGTTGCCTGCAAGTAGGATCGAAGTCTCTCGATTGGAAGGACTCGCTCATGTGGCCTGATTACCGCGGTTTTCTCGACTCGCCGTTCGTCTTCGCACGGGACATTTGCACTCCGGCCCGAGCCGGTGCGGCACGGCTCGTCAACGCGTACGCTGGTCGGAACGGCGATCGGCTGGAGTTCACAGTTTCAATAGGACCTTTCGAATAGCTTACGTCACCACCGTGACGACTAGAAAAGCTCCGGGGTCCAGCGCCCCGGGGCTTTTTTCGTACCGGATGAAGGAGAGCGATTATGTCGGATGACCGGTTAGTTGCCACGGCCGAACGCTGCAGCGCGTGGTTGATCGGAACTACCTGTGTAGCCGTGGGCTACCTGCTCCTCGCGAGTCTTTCGGACTGGCGTGCAGAAGGTTGCAGCCTCCTGCACGTTTTCCCCGTTTCCGGCTGGCTGCACGGGGCGCTGGTCGCTGCCGCGGTCGTCGCCTTCGTGTTCTGTATCGGCGTGATGCTGATCACGGTCACTGCCGAAGCTCGCCGTCTCGACGTGCTACGAGATAGCCGGGAGCGAGAGTATCGGGCGCGGCAGAGGAGTACGGGTGTTGGAGACCTATGACAACGACCTGGCTCCCACGCGGGCACCGCTGGAGCAGATCGCAACCGGCTCCTCCGTGACGCTGAAGACGCTCGGCGAGACGGAAGAGTGGAGCGTAACGATCGTGAGCAGCCTCGAAGCCGATCCCGAGGCGGCGTTCATCTCCGATCAATGCCCCGTCGGTGAGGCGCTGCTCGGGAGAGGCGTGGGGGACGTGATTGCCATCGACGTGCCGGTGGGGCAGGTCAGATGCCAGGTGGTCTCGGTGTCTCGAGCGCCCGCGGATCCGGCGTCCGGTAGGGCGTAGTCCCTGGCGGATCGCTGAAGGGATGTTCTGAGCGCTCGTAACGCACGCATCAGTTCAGTAAGGAGAGGATGGCTGTGGAGATAGAGCACGGTGAAAGCGACGCAGGCTGCCTGCGACTCCGGTTCGAGGTCGGCGTAGACGGAGCCGGCGGCCCGCTGGGCACCCTGCACCGCGTGCTGCTGGAGGCAGGCACCCGGCGGGTGTGGGGCATCGCGATCCGGAGCGGGCTCTTCATCCCGCGGGTGCTGCGGGTTCCCCTGCACACCTTGGTCTCAGGCACCGAGGAGAGAATTCATCTTTCCTGTGGGTTGCACGGAGCCCCGCAGCACGGGCCGGGACCGGACTCGCTGGTGGAGTTGCCGGACCTGCTGCGGGTGGATGCGCTGGACGGCCCCGCGGGGCGGATTCGTGAGCTCACCATCGACCCTTCCTCCGGCGAGATCCTGGAGTTCGTGGTCGAGGGCGGATTGTTCTCGACCACCCGGCGGCGGCTGCCGGCGGCGTGGGTCAGTCGAATCAGCAGCCGGGAAGTGGCGGTGGAAGCCACGGCGGCCGCGGTGGCGCGGCTACCCCATTCGCCGGGAGATCTGGAGCTGCGGAAAGCCATCCTGGACTCCTGGTTCTACGATGACTTCCTCCGTCAGTTGTTCCTCACCGCCCCCGTGGACGTGAAGGTCCGGGAGGGCGTGGCGACGGTGGAAGGCAACGCCACGTCAGACCGGCAGCGGCAGCGGCTGGTCATGCGGGCTCACTCTGTTCCGGGCGTGCGGGAGGTCCGCTGCAGCGTGATCAGCGATGCAGAGCTGGCTGCCGCCGTCATCGAGGCGCTCGGAGACGATCCCCGGACGAGGGGGCTTCGGCCTCGCGTGCAGAGCTCGCTGGGTGTGATCTCGCTGGAAGGTGAAGCGTTCGATAAGACCTGCCGCGCCGCCGCATCCGAGGTCGTAGCCGGCGTCCCCCAGGTCCGCACGGTGATCAACCGGCTACGATGCAACCGGACGAGTGCTGTGCCGGCGGACGATGAGAGCTGGTACCAGCGCAGAAAGCCGAGCTTGCTCGCCCGTGCCTGGTGCGCCTTTCGGGACCTGCTGTTCGTAGGAGGTTTGATGAGCGGCGAGTTGCTGGTTTTCTAGTCCGATGCTCGGCTGCCCCTGGCCCCTGGTCGGGCTGCTCGTCCTAACGCCCCGTCAGGTGCCGCAGGAGCGTGAACAGCAGGATGACCGGTACGAGGATGAGGACGGACCCCACCACCACCGCGATGACAGCAGCGCGCGGCGAGAAAGGTGGGGTGCCGAGACCGTTACGCGCCAGGAAATCGTCGACGATCCCCATCACCTTCCGGGGCTCGACCGAAGTCTCGTCCCGCATCGCCTTGATCAGGTGCATCCGGAACACGGGCCGCGGCCACTCCGGATGCTCGCTG